>JABDJT010000374.1 GCA_013003335.1 Verrucomicrobiales bacterium
CTGCGAACTTTTATCATACCCGAGGCCCGGCTCGGAACCCTTGTCCCGCCACTGGTGTGTGCCCGGCTTGCCGTGTGTCCACACCGCCGAAACGAAAATTTTTCCGGTCTCGCGATCGACCAGGATATTAGGATCGGATACTCCGTTTTCTTTCTGCGGTTTCCCGCCGAATTCGCCCCTATCCATGATCGGCACGGGATCGGCCCAGGTTTGTCCGCCGTCGGTCGAGCGCGAAAGGCCGATGTCGATGTGCTCCTGCAAATCTTTCCGGCTGTTGTAGCGCATGTCATAAACCGCCAGCAGCGTGCCGTCGTTCGTCTTCGCAATCGCCGGGATGCGGAAGGTGTGGCAGTCAAAATCGCCGCGATGATGAATCGGATAAGCGAGCCGGAGCGGCGCAGTCGGCGGAGGGAAAAAGGAATCGGGCTGCATCATCGTGCCGTCATCGAACTGGACTTCTTTCAACGCGATGCCAATCCGGTTTGCCAGGTTCACGCCCGGTTTGGTTTTCAAGCGAACCTGAAACCGGTGTGCGCCGGGATCGAGAGTTGGGAAAAATTTGACGGTGGTTTCCTTGCCTTCCGGTTTTCCATACGACAGCGCGCGGTGTCCAAACCAAATTCCGACCGACTCGATATCGCCCGGATCGGTTGTGCCCGCGTGATCGAAAACGGCCGCCTTGAACTTTTTCTGCTCAGTCAGGTTTACGAGAAAATCCATCACGTGGTAGTGATTGCGGCCGTCGTTCAAAAGCGGGACCCGCGGGTAATTCGCCGTGACTGCGTGTTTTGCCGCCAGCGCATCGAGTTCCTCCAACTTGAATCGCACGCTCAAAATGTAGGGTTCCTCTCCCTTGTCCCAGTGGCCGTAGGTCGTCGCGACAAAGGTGCCGTCCGGCAACACATCGACGGCGGGATACGCGCAATCCGCGCCCTTTGTGTTGTCTTTCAACCGAACGCGATATTGGCCTTCCCGGTTTTTCACGAGGTCTTCGTAAGTCCCCACCCAGCCAACCCAATCGCCGGCCGTCGGGCTCTCGACGTAGCGGCTCGACCGGTCGCGGAAGGAAATGAACAGGCGGCCGTCAGGGCCGTATTTTCCGGTGTGGCGATCGCCGGAAAGCGAGGCCGGAAGCTCGCGAGGCTCGGTCCAGGTCTTACCTTCGTCATCGGAAAAAATGATGTGGGAATTTTTTACGCGGGCGTTTTCGCGAAGTAGAACAGCGAGCTTTTTTCCGTCCGGGCTGCGAATAATCCCCGGCTCGCAGAGGTGGATCTGATTGCTGTTTTGAATCTCGATCGGGTTCGACCAGGTCAGGCCGCCGTCCTCGGACAGCGTTTTGAACAGGCGAAAACGGACGGGGTTTTCCTGCTTCGGCTCGGCCGTGAGAAAGCGGCCGTCATCGTGAAACATGGCCATGTAATGCCCCGGCGCCGTTTTCAAATCGATGTGGCAGCCCATCACGACGATGCCGCCCCAGTCACCGACTTTTTCCAACTCCGACCACGTTTCGCCGTCGTCTTCAGTCACCGCCATCCGCGTCGGATACAAACCGGAGAACATGATGATCCGCTTTTTTCCGTCCGCATCGATCACACGGTGGAGAGTCGGAACTTCCCGTGAAGTCGCCCAAGATTCCGGCGTCGGAAGCCGATCCGACCATGTCAGGCCGCCGTCCGTGCTGCGCTTGTAAACGATCCCGCCTTTCCCGTGCCCCTTCGGATACACAATCAAAATCGTCTTTCCGTCCTCCAGCAAAACGGTCGTCGGGTGACCGAGATACTGGCCTTTTTCCTTGTCCACCACGACCTGCCGGTCGGCGTGATCGTTCAGATCGAGAATCGGAATTGAGATGGGTTGCCCTGCGCTGGCGTTTTGGAAAAGCGCAAATGCCAGAGTGGGAAGGACGATTGATTTCATGGCGCAAAGAAAACGATCCAACAGGGTCAGTTTAGCAAACCAACCCTGTTGAATCGTGAAAAACGGGTTGGGTCCCGAACAATCAGATTTTCACCTCCGGCACGACATACGGCTCGCGATAG
Organism: Verrucomicrobiales bacterium; assembly: GCA_013003335.1. Classification (GTDB taxonomy): domain Bacteria; phylum Verrucomicrobiota; class Verrucomicrobiia; order Verrucomicrobiales; family DEV007; genus JABDJT01. Next base: position 2,043 of record JABDJT010000374.1, read on the forward strand.
TTGCGGGTCGCGAGCTTATTTGCCTTCGCATCGAGATCGCCGTTTCCTTCGGCCCACTCGGTGTCGGGGTTGAACTTGAGCATGGGCCCAAGCGTGACGACGTTGCCCGCGACGTCGACCTCGTTGAGCTTGAGGTGCTCGGCCATGGCCTGGTATCGATCCGTCAAAACCTTGTCGCCTTTGATTTGCTCGAGGATCGCCGCGTTCGACGTGGGTTTCCCGAGCATGTGGGAGATCAAGCCAGTGTGGCAGAGCGCGGAGGAAATATGGGTTTCCTCGCATTCGGCGTACTGTTCCTCGCGCTTCCGGCTGCGGACGGCGTCGATGAAGTTCTGGAAAATGTCTTTCGACGGCAGGGCCTTCGGCGCTTCCATCGATTTCCCTTTCGCATCGGTCACCGCGACTTGTCCGCCAGCACTGCAGTAGACGTTTCCGCCTTCGCAAACCACCACGACGGAGATGCCGCCTTTGTCCGGAAATTCCTCGGGCTTGTTCATGTTTTTGCCCCAGTTGTTTTCCTGGAATTCCTTGGCGCGCGGAAGGCCGCGGGTTTCAAAAATCAGGGGAGCGCTGTCATAATCGTGATAGACGACCTGCGTATTCGGCGTGGTGGCACTGTCGTCGTAGCCAAGGCGGCCTCCGATCGACATGGTGCGCGGTGCGATTTTGTCTTCGCCGATGAACCAGCGGGCGACGTCCATCTGGTGGATGCCCTGGTTGCCCATGTCACCGTTTCCGTATTCGTAGAACCAGTGCCAGTCGTAATGAAAACGCCGGCGGCGCAGCGGTTTTTCCATTTCAGCCGGGCCGCTCCAGAGATCGTAATCGACGTTCGCCGGGATCTCGCCACCTGACGGACCGGGATCTCCGATCGATTGGCGCGGCTTGTAGCAAAGGCCTTTGACGTATTTGATTTTCCCGAGCTTGCCTTCCTGGACCATTTTCACGGCTGCCTGAATGGATCCCATTGAGCGGCTTTGGGTGCCGCCCTGGCAGATTTTATCGAGCTTGCGGGAAAGGTTCACGAGCTGGCGGCCTTCCCAGACGTTGTGGGAAATCGGCTTTTCGACGTAAGCGTCTTTTCCGGCCTGCAGCGCCCAGACGCCCGCGAGGGTGTGCCAGTGGTTGGGTGTCGCGGTGGACATCGCGTCGATCTCGCCCTTGTCGAACATCTCGCGCATGTCGGTAAACCCTTTTACCGCGAATCCCTGGTTGTCGGCGCTTTTCGTGACGCGGGCGTCGAGCACTCCCGCATCGATGTCGCAAATTGCCGCACAACGGACACCCTTGATTTTTTCCCACGCGGAGATGTGGCTTTTGCCCCGGCTATTGGCACCGATCACGCCGACGCGGATGTCGTCATTCGCACCGATCACTTTAGAATTCGGCCAGGCCAGCGCGACGCCGAACCCGGCAGTGGCTTTCAGCGCCTTCCGGCGGGTGGTTTGAGAAGAAATGGGAGAGTTGGTTTCGGTGCTCATGGGAAAAGGCTAGGAGAATTTTTCCCACGCGGCAATGGCGAAAATCTGCGGGTTTTCCTACTCCTTCGGCCCGATCCGAATCTCGGTGATCAGGTTGCCGTCGACATCGTTGTACCGATACAACGCGACAACTTTTCCCCGCTTGAAAGCGCGCATCCCGGGTCCGTTGTATTGCTTTTCGAGCTCCGGGCGCATGGCCTCTTCCAGCTGTTCCGCGGTGATTTCGCCGAGGCCGCTGAGCGTGTATTCGTAGGTAAACAGCTTCCCGGGACCGGCCTTCACGTCAACCAACCGGGTGTATTCATCGACTTGAATGGGAAGGGTGTTTTTTAGCGAGCCTTCGGTAATTTTCAGGGCCTCTTCCACGGATTCGGCCTGGCTCAACTTGTCCTGATCTTTCTCAATGGCGTCGACCGCTTCGGCATAGGCCGGGTTGTTCCGGATATTTTCCGGAAGTTCGTCTCCGCTAGACATGAAGTGTTTCACGGCGTATTTCGCACCGAAAAAAGCGAGCACGCCGACAAGAATTCCAACGATCGTTTTTGCGTTCATGGCAGGAGGCTGACACGAATCGGGTAGAATTGAAAGCAGGGACCCTGTGCTTCTTCCGATAAAAACCGGGGCGGAATAGGTGTCGGAAATGATGCACTTCACCGCACCGGAATCACTTCCTGCTCCCACTTCAAAATCTTTGTCCGCATGTCGCTGGCATCCTTCGAACGCTGTTTCAGGATATCGTTGGATTCACCCGGATCGGCCTTCAAATCAAACAACCAATCCTCAACCCGCCCGCCTTCCTGTTTGCGGACATATTTCAAATTCCCGTCCCGCATTGCCCACCACGTTCTGTCGCCGCGACGAGATCGCCAGTAGAGCGTCCGGACCAGTTCCGGGCCGCCTTTTTCCGCCAGTTCGAGCAAATCGAGACCGTCCAGCCCTTTCCCATCGGGCGTTTTTGCTCCGGCGACGCGGAGAAAACTAGCCGTCAAATCCATCAGTGTGCCGACTTGCTTCGACTCCGTCCCCGGCTTCAGCACGCCGGGCCAGCGCACGATCAGCGGCACGCGAATCCCGCCGTCGAACAGCGTCCCTTTGTAATCCCGCCACGGCGTATTGAGCCCCGGCTTCATTGCCCCGTGATCACTCGCGAACACGATGATCGTGTTTTCGTCCTGCCCGTTTTCCTTCAGCGTCGTCAAAACTTTCCCGACCTCCGTGTCGAGGTCCTCCAGCATCGCGACGTAGGTCAGGCGCGTGCCGACCGTCCATTCCTCCGCTGTCGGAAGCTTGCTGGTGTCGTCTTTCGGACCCTGAAACGGGAAATGCGGGGCCGCGTGCGGCAGGTAGAGAAAAAACGGTTCGTCCGGGCGTTTTTCCTTCTGCCGGTTCAGGAAATTCACTGCGTCTTTCGTGATCAAATGAGTCGTGTAACCCTTCCGCTCGATCGGTTTTTTGCCCTTCAAATACACCTCCAGATCGGACAATTCGACGTGCTGAAAATATTCCACGTTTCCGCCGAGAAAACCGGTGAATTCATCGAAACCCTGCTCCAGTGGGGAGAATTTTTCCTCATACCCGAGATGCCATTTCCCGAAAATCGCGTTTCGGTAACCGGCTTTTTTCAAGGCCGGTGCGAGGACTGCCTGGCCTGCCGGGAGGCCCAGATCACCCCGGTTCGCAAGTTCGATCGCTTCGTCGTAACGGCCCACGTTCCCAGTGCCGATTGCGCATTCCAGCCCCCCCGCGCGTTGCGGATACCGCCCCGTGAGGAAGGCGGTCCGCGATGGCGTGCATTCCGGACCCATCGCGTAAATATTCACGAATTTTACCCCGTCCTTCGCAAGCTGGTCGATGTGTGGCGTTTTCGCATCCGGCGCCCCGAAACTGCCGATGTCGGCATATCCCATGTCATCCGTGAGAAAAAAAATGATGTTCGGTTTCGTGCCATTTTCCCGGGAAAAAGCGGTCCCCGCAGTGAGCAGGGCGGCGAGAAGAAAAGTGAGCTGATTCATGAAGGCAAAATAGCGGTCCCTGGCCGAAGACCAAAGCCGGAAATTGATACACGATTCCCCCAATCGAGTGAACAGGGTTGGTTCATCGAACAGACCCTGTTGGTTCGGGGTGCCGAAAAATGCTGGCTTTTCCCGGAAAACCCTGAAAGGTTGGCCCCGACAGTCCCACTAAGGACTCGATTCATAATGAACTCGAACCCGAACCATCAAGGAGGGCTGCCACGATGCTGACAAAATTCATTTTTCGCGTCGGTCTGGCAGCGGTAACAACGATCTCACTTATCAGCTGTAGCGATAAGGAACCGTCTACAGCAGAAAATCCCAAGGCATCTTCGGATGCGGTATTTATCATCTCGGCAATCCCGGATGAAAAAATCACCGATCAGGAGCCGAAATTTCAAAAAGTGGCGGCCTATCTCAGCGACAAGCTGGGAGTCAAAGCAGAGTTCCAGTTTTCGAAAGATTACGCAGATGCCGTGACGAAATTCAAGAACGGCGAGGCTCACTTGGTCTGGTTCGGCGGCTTGTCCGGTGTGCAGGCGAGAATGGCCGTCGAAGGCTCGGAAGCCATTGCCCAGGGCAAAGCGGACCCCCAGTACAAGTCCTACTTTATCGCTCACAAGGATGTGCCGATCAAGGAATCGGCCGATTTCCCGACGGCGATCCAGGACATGACCTTCACATTCGGTTCACCCGGATCGACTTCCGGTCGCTTGATGCCCACGTATTTCATCATGGAAAATACCGGCGGCAAATCTCCGGATGAATGGTTCAAGACGAAGCCGATTTTCCAGATGAGCGGCGGTCATGTCGCCACTGCCAACGCCGTCGCTGATGGCACGGTGCAGATCGGTGCCTTGAACTACAAGACCTACGATTCGTTGTTGGAGAGCGATGAGAAAGTCAAAGCCAACACGAAGCGAATCTGGACGACTCCGTTTTACGCCGACTACAACTGGACGATTCATCCGGATGCCAAAGCTGCCTTCGGGGGCGACTTCTTCCAGAAAGTACAGGACGCTCTCGTCGCAGCACAGCCCGGAGACGGTGTGCTGGAAGCGATCAATCGCAAGGCAATCATTCCCGCGAAGAGCGAGGAATTTGAGGGCATCAAAGACGTCGCGGTGAAAGTCGGTTTGATCGAAGAATAAGCCGCTTTCCCACCTCACATTCACTTCAAATGCGGGGCCGGCGGTGATAATCGTCGGCCCTTTTTCCATGTCCCTCACTTTCCAACTCGAACGCGTCTCCTGCCGGTTCGGCGATCTTGCCGCTGTCGATGACGTATCACTGGAGATAGAAAACGGGGAACGGGTTGCCCTGATTGGGCCGAGCGGAAGCGGAAAAACAACTCTGTTGCGCACACTCAACACCATTCGCGGCCCCGACGCCGGGACTGTGTCGGTATTTGGCGAGAAAATCGATTCGTTCGGAGCGAAACAGCTTCGGAAAATGCGATCCCGAATCGCATTGATTCCGCAACATCTCGGCCTCGTTCCGAACATGTCTGTTGTTCAAAATGTCGTCGCCGGTCGGGGCGGAAAACGAAGCACCCTTCGATCCCTGCGCGACTTGATCGTCCCGGCAAAATCTGACGTGCGGGAAATCCACGCAATCCTGGAGCGGGTGGGCATTGAAGAAAAGCTCTACAACCGGATCGACCAGCTTTCCGGCGGGCAAAAGCAGCGGGTTGCCATTGCGCGTGCCCTTTTTCAAAAACCGGAAGCCATTCTTGCCGACGAACCGGTCTCGGCTGTCGATCCCGCGAGGGCGCGGGACACCGTGAAACTTCTGACGGATCTGTCTTTGGAGAAAAATTTCACGCTGGTTGTGAGTCTGCACAACCTCGAACTCGCCCGGGAATTTTTTCCGCGATTGATCGGTCTGCGCGGCGGAAGGGTGACTTTTGACGCTGCTCCCGATTCGATCCCCGAATCTGAAATGAAAGCACTGTTTGAACTGACGGCGGAGGAATTGGTGAAAGAGGTATGACTGTGGAAAACCGCCCCCGATTTCCCGGCCGCCGACGGTGGGTATTCCTCGGCGTTGCGGCGGTGTTTCTGTTCTGTGCTTGGTTTCTCGGACTGACACCGTCGGGCCTCATCCCGCCGGATGCGGAGCGCTGGGACCGTACGGGACGTTTTTTCTCGGCTGCCTTTTCCCCGGCCCTCGACTACCAGGATGACTCGGTGCCTGACACCGCCGATCCGATCCTCGTGAAGGGCCTGAAAGGAATTCTGCAAACACTGCGATTTGCCCTCGCTGCGATGAGCCTCGCCGTCCCCACTGCCCTTGTGCTCGGCTTTTTCGGGTCTTCGGCCTGGTGGCCGGAGCCATGCGGGCGGGCACTGAAAATCGTGCTGCGCACCGTTTTCGTCAGTTGCCGCTTCGTGATGTCGTTTGCCCGTTCCATTCACGAATTGATCTGGGCCCTGCTGATTCTCTCCGCGCTCGGCGTTTCGCCCCTGGCCGGCATGATCGCGCTCGCCATTCCTTTCGCCGGAACTCTCGGCAAAGTCTTTTCAGAAATTATCGACGAAGAAGCGCGGGAAGCTGCCACGGCGTTAAAAGCAATCGGCCACCGGCCCGTGCAGACTTTCCTGGTTGGGATTTTCCCGCGTGCTTTACCGGATCTGATTACGTACTCGTTTTACCGCTTCGAATGCGCCCTTCGCGCATCCGCCGTGCTGGGTTTTGTCGGGATCGAAACGATCGGGCTCTACATCCAGCTTTCCCACGAGGAATTCTATTACCGCGAGGTTTGGACCTATTTTTACCTCCTGCTGGCCATGATCGTGATCGTCGACCTCTGGGGAGCGCAGATTCGCAAACGATTGAACCCGACGAAGGCATGACCGAATCTGAATCCAGTCGCGATCGTCGCATCGCTGAACTTCGCCGAAGCCGGTCGAAAGACTGGTTTCTTCAGGGAAGCGGGCTGTTTTTGGGCGCTCTGGCAATTTGGGCGTGGCTGTCTACCGGCAAGCTCACCGGCCGATTGCCGTTTGAGCGCCGTTGGCAGAATTTCAAAAACTTCCTGGGAGACCTGACTCCGTCGCCCGTTCGAAAATCAGACGGCGATTGGACCGAAGCCGTCCCCTGGGCCTGGAATTTATTCGCCGAAAGAGGAGCCGTCGCCCTCATGAACACCATCGCAATCGCCTGTGCCGCCATCGTTCTTGCCGCAGTCGTCGTTCTTCCATTTCTACCCCTCGCCAGCCGCCGACTTGGTCGCCGCGATCCATTTGGAATCTATCCGGGGAAGGAAACGAACCAACAGGGTGCGTTCGCCAAACCAACCCTGTTGGATCGTTTTTCAAAGTGGCAGATTGTCGGAGGTGCCACACGGTTTCTCTTCGTTCTTGCCCGCGCAGTGCCCGAATACATTCTCGCTTTTTTGTTGATTGCACTGCTGGGCCTGCAGGTCTGGCCGCTGGTCCTCGCGTTGGCGATTCACAACTTCGGGATCCTGGGTCGGTTGTTCGGCGAGGTCGTGGAAAACGCGGATGACGCAGCAGCCCGGCAGGGAATCGGAGCGGGAATGACTCGAAAGCAGGTTTTTGCGACAACCATTTTCCCGGCGATCTTCAATCGTTTCCTGATTTATTTTTTCTATCGATGGGAAACCTGCGTCAAGGACGCCACGGTATTGGGAATGCTGGGTTTATTAACACTCGGTCACCTCATCGCTCTTTCGAAGGGCTTTTTCTGGGATCAAATGCTGTTCTTCGTTCTGCTGGGCGCGTCAGTGATCATGGTCGGTGATTTGGTTTCGACGGGGATCCGAAAAACGTTGAGAGATCCGTCGTAGTTTCGCTTTTCTAGCGGGAAAATTGGAATTACAAGTTTTGGTTATCCCATGACGCTTTCCGAGTTCTCCTCGATTTTTGTTCACGAAGTCCGGACTCCGCTTTCATCGGCGACGATGTATGCGAACCTGGCTTCGGAGGCGCTCGAGAAAGGGGCCAGTGACGACCTGGAAATGCTACTGGGCCGATTGATTCCAGCACTGGATTCGTGTTCAAAACTGGTCGATGAGCTTCAGGCTCTCGGCCGCGCGGACCGCGATGTCGAACTGGGTCCTGTCGATCTGAATTCGTTGCTGGAACGGGTTGTGAACGATCTCCGTTTTGAGATCGAGGACGCAAAAGCGACCGTTAACGTCGGCGACCTTCCACGGGTGAAAGGGAATGCAGACTCACTCGCTTCCGTTTTCACCCACCTGATACGAAACGGGCTTCAGTATTCGCACGACGACGTTCCGCCGGTAGTTGAGATTCAGCAAAACGGGGATTCCAACGTGCTGATCTCCGACAATGGAATTGGAATTTCCGGGGGAGACGAGGAAAAGATTTTCGAACCTTTTCATCGGACTCATCAAAAGCGGGACCAGGCTGGAATGGGTCTCGGACTGCCGGTTTCCCGGTTACTGATGCAATCACTTGGCGGAAAACTCGATCTGAAATCGACAGGCGAAACCGGATCGGTTTTTGAACTGAAAATTCCTGCTACGGACTGAAACGAAGAGAAGCCCGTCAATTGACGGGCTCCTTCTCATGTTTGGTTTCGGGGTGGCAAAATAGAGTTACGCGGCCTTCGCATCTTCGTTCAAGCCTTCGGCCATGCCGAAATAGCGGCCAACCGCGAGCTTGGTGAGAAGTTCGTTCGCGTCGGATTCCTCTTCGAGGGTTTTGTCCAGAAGATCGACGTCGTCGTCGAAACCGAGGGAGTCGGCATACTCTTTAGCGGTTCCGTAGGCTGCGATTTCGTAGTGCTCAAAGCGCTGAGCGGCAGCGATAATGCCCGCATCAGCGGCATCGCCGATGAGTTCTTTCATCAGTTCATCACCTTCCTCGATGATGCCTTCCGCGGCTTTGCACTTTTCTTTTTCCGGCTGCTTGCCGTGGTTGCGAAATATCTCCTCGAGGCGGTCTTTCTGGCCACGGGTTTCGTCGAGATGCTCGCTGAGAGCAGTCCGAAGTTCTTCGTCTTTGGCATTCGCAATCATTTGCGGAAGGGCATCCAGCACTTGGGACTCAGCACTGTAGAGGTCCTTGATTTGATGCATGTAGAGGTCTTTCAGGTTGGTAATCATAACGCCCCTCTAATTCGCAGGTCTAATGCCAAGACAATGAAATAGAACGCAACCCACTCCAGTTCATACAGTTGAGAAATCCACGCTCTGAGGTTCTCTGTATCAATTCTTGCAAACATCCACAATTTCACCTCCCGGCTTATTGCAAATTGCACCACAGGATTCAATTGCAACCGGGGAAGTCCGCCCCAAATTTGAGCGAATTCATTCATGCCCGAAACCCGCCATTTTATCCTCGGAACAGCCGGCCACATCGACCACGGCAAAAGCTCGCTGGTGAAGGCGTTGACCGGGACGGATCCGGATCGCTTGCCGGAGGAGAAAGCCCGGGGTATGACGATTGAACTCGGTTTTGCAAATCTCGAACTGCCCGCGGCGGATGAGTCGGGCGACACGCTGAACCTCGGGATCGTCGATGTGCCGGGCCACGCGGATTTTGTAAAAAACATGGTCGCAGGGGTCGGGTCGATCGATATAGCGGTTTTTATCGTGGCGGCGGACGACGGCTGGATGCCGCAGACCGAGGAGCACTACCAGATTTTGAATTACCTGAAAGTGCCCAACGCAATCGTCGCGCTGACGAAAGTGGATCTCGTGGAGGACCTTGATTTGGTATTGATGGACCTTGAGGAAAATCTCGCGGGTGGGCCCTGGGAAAATATCGAGATCGTGCCGACTTCCTCCCACACCGGACAGGGAATTGATGAACTGCGGGCGAAAATCTCGGAAACACTGACAGCCTCACCGGCGGCTCGCGATTGCGAAAAACCCCGGCTCCCGGTGGACCGGGCCTTTTCCATCAAGGGCGTGGGAACCGTGGTGACCGGCACGTTGATCGATGGAAGAATCAGTTCCGGCGCCGATTTAGTCGCGCAACCGACCGGCTTGAAAACCCACATCCGGAATGTGCAATCCCACAAAAATGACGAGGACACGGTGTATCCGGGAACCCGAACGGCGCTGAACCTGACCGGGATCAGCGTCGCGGCCCGTGGCGTGGAAGGCATTGCCCGCGGGAACGTGATCACCGACCCGAAACTCGGTGGGGCAGTCACCGCGATCGATGTGCTGTTGGAAAAAAGCGATCGCGAAGTGCGCGGCCAGCGGAATTCACTCCGGCCGGTGAAATCCGGACGCGAGGTGCTGTTTCACTACGGCAGCGCCAGTTACCCGGCGAGGATGCACATTCTCGGAGGAAAAGAAACGCTGCTGGAGCCGGGAGAATCGGTTTTGGCAGAATTGCGGTTTCGCGAGCCGGTATACGTTTTTGTCGGTGACCGATTTGTTCTGCGAAATGCCTCCGCCGGGACGACGCTGGCTGGCGGAGTTGTCCTCGATGAAGACGCGAATCGCCGGGCCTTTCGCAAGCTGTTCCAGGAAAAATTCCTCGCGGCACGCCGCGAACATTTCGATGACCTCGAAACGCTGATTACTTCGCAGATGGTTCGTGACAAAGCCAGGTTGGCCGATGAATTGCTCGCAAAAACCCGATTCTCCGCTGAGGAAATCGCTGACAAAGTCGAAGAATTGATCGCCGCTGAAAAACTGGCACGAAGCGGAACCTGGCTGTTCGACTCGGCCTGGTGGGGGGAAATTTCCGCTTCATCCGGGGAAAAGATCAACGCTTTCCACCGCGAAAATCCCGATCTCCCAGGCATGCCGTTGAAGGAGCTGGAGCCGCTCGTCGAGCCGGAGCTGCCGTTCCCGAGATTGTTCGATACAATTCTCGCCGGCTTGATCGCCTCAGATTTCGCACAAGCCGGACCGGCGATTCGGTCCCGCGCTCACATCCCGGAATTACCGCCAGATCTCGTCGATGCCGGAAACCGGATCCGGAAAATCCTTGCCGATGATCCCCTCGGCCCGCCAAACCGCGGCGAAGTCGCCCCGGGCGATGCCGACCGGAAAGCGCTCCGTTTTCTGATCAACGTGGGAGAAGTGGTGGAACTCGACCAGAAAACCGTGATTTCCACCGAGGGTTTCGAATCGATCAAAAAATCGGTGACCGATTTTCTCAAAGCCAATCAACCAGCCACCGCGAGCGATCTGAAGGACGCGGCGGGAACCAGTCGCCGTTTCATGATGCCGATCCTGGAACGCTTCGATGAGGATGGCCTGACCGAGCGGGACGGCGATTTTCGAACGCTGAAGTAACCGAAAATTCCCTGCGGACGGCCTCCAAATGCCGTGATTCTTGCAGTTCCCCCCTTGACGCTTTCAAACCATCGGCGTTAAATAACTCCACACGATTGAGATTCATTGAGTCATGAAGAAGTTGCTATCTATCCAACTTTGCCTCGCAGTTTTTCTCGCGCCTATGTTCTGTTCCGCAGACTGGCACGAATTTACCAGTGCCGACGGCAAAAAGAAGGTGTGGGCGGAGGTGAAAGGCCTGGATTCCTCCACCAATACCGTCACCCTGCTCCTGCAAACCAAGAAGCAGATCAAAGCACCCACCACGGCTTTTTCAGAGGCTGATCAGGCTTATATCGAAAAAGCAGGAATGGCGCTGGCTGCCGGACGAAGCCTCTGGTTCGAATTCGAAGATGTCGAAAACAAGGTTAGTGAGAAGCGAAACCCGGCGAACGGATTTCAGACCCTGAAACTGGAAAACGGATTTGAGATCGAAGTTTTGAACAACGGAAAAGTCGATCTGAAGGGCTTGAAGGCCGAATACCAGATTTTCTATTCCGGCTACGAGTCCCCGCTGGATGACCGGCCCAAGAAAACGGACAGCGTCAAGCTCGGCGCAGCTGGCGAATTCGATCTCGATGCCCGCGGGCGAACGAAGTTGAAGACCGACTTGGTGCCGATGACTTCCATCAAAAAGCTGCCGCGAAGCGAATGCACTGGTGGGACATGAACGACTCCTGCCAAATACCTCCGCAGTTCGCGGGTGGATCGAATGGAAGGAATCATCGTAAGAGTCAAGCTGGAAGACCAGACCGTTCGGGAAGTGAAATTCCCCTCCAATCTTAAAAAAGAATGGAGTACCGGAGCTGAAGATCGCGGCTGAACTCACGATCCAATCGAAAATCTTTACCGAGAGGCGCTCCACGCGGAGCGCCTTTTTTGATGCCCGGTACGAATCAACAGGGTCTGTTCGCCAAACCAACCCTGTTGATTCGTTTCTCCTTCCCACATCGGCGGAAAAACCGCTAGTCTCCCGCATGGCCCGAATTCTTCTCGTCGAAGACGACCCCGATAATTTGAACCTGCTTACCCGCCTTCTGCAGCACAATGGTCACGAAATCTATTCCGCAATCAATGCAGCGGATGCCGTCAGCCAGGCACTCGAGCACGTCCCGGAGTTGATCCTGATGGATCTCCAGCTGCCGCCCGACGACAATTCTCCGCCTGATCCCAACGCCGGGCTGGTCGCCACAAAAAAAATCAAGGCCGAAGAAACCACCAATCACATTCCGATCATCGCTCTCACGGCACACACCATGCCCCAGCACCGGGAACGAATTTCCGAAGCCGGTTGCGATGATTTCCAGGAAAAACCCATTTATCCATTCGACAATCTGCTCGAGAAAATCGGCAAATTCTGCAGTTGAAGCGTAACTGAATTTGTTATGAAAACTGTCTTCACCCTTTTCTCACTGCTCGCAACTCTCTCCGCTTTTGCCGGGAACCCAAAATTGACTGTTACGGTCGAAAACATCACCACGTCCAAGGGCACCATCCTGGTCGGTGTATTTGATAATGCCAAAGATTTCCGGAAAAACGCGCTTCCAGAATCCACCAAGGAAGCCGTCACCAAAACCGGCTCCATCGTCTCGGTGATCGAAGGCCTCGAACCTGGGACGTATGCCGTCGTTGTGTTTCACGATCTGAACGGCAACGGAAAAGTCGACACTGGCGCGTTCGGTGTCCCCACGGAACCTGTCGCTTTTTCCAATGACCCGGTGATTAAGCTCGGCCCTCCCAGGTTCAAGGCCTGCACCTTTGACCTTCCGGAAAACGGCCTCGGACTCACCCTGAAATTGCGCACCAAATGAGAACGTGGAGCCGGCGATCATTTCAATCCGGCCTCGCCGCCTCCATCGCCACGAGCCGGCTGTTCGCAGCACGGCCGAAACGAAAACAGCACCCGGATTTGCGCGGGAAAATGGGGATTGTCTCCGCTTCGCTCTCCCCTCACATCTCCGACAAGCCCAACGAAAACCAAATTCGACTGCTCGATCTCCCCGCCGTGCTGAAGGACGACCTGGGCCTCGAGATTCTCGATTTTAATACCGCGAATTTCCCCTCCCTCGAGCCTGACTACATCGAAAAACTTCGCGCCGCTGTCGAAAAATCGGGATGCACGGCGACCAATCTGAAACTGAATCAAAAGGTTGATATGAACAGCCCGGATACTGAGACCCGGGCCCAGGCCATGGCCGTATACAAAAAATCGATCGACGCCGCCAAATTGCTCGGCTGCCGGTGGGTCAGGCCCCTTCCCCGTGCCGAGACGCCTGATCGGGTCCGCCATATCGACGCATTCAACGACCTGATCGACTATGCCGGAGAACGGGGAATCACCGTGCTGATCGAGAATTTCGGTTGGATGATGAAGGACGAAAATTCCGTCGTCAAACTGGCCGGAGAAATCGGAGCCGATCGAATTTCTGTCGGACTCGACACCGGGAACTGGGAGAACAACGAGATTCGCTATCCCGCTCTCGAGAAAACCTTTCCGCTTGCCGTCACCTGCGACTTCAAAGCGAGAGAATTGACCCCGAACGGTGCCGATTTTGATCACTCTGCCTACGACCTGGAGCGCTGTTTTCAAATTGGCTGGGACGCGGGATTTCGCGGCCCCTGGGCGTTCGAACACGGCCACAAAGATTTCGCGACAGCGAAACAGCATCTCATTTGGATGCGGGAGCAAGTAGAAACGTGGACCAAACGCGCCATCCAAACCGCGAATTGATAGGGTATGCTTGACGAATGAACAGGGTCTGTTCGTACTGCCTGCTTTTTCTCTTCGGCGTATCCGGCTATGCCGATGACGGGGAAAAATGGTGGTCCTTCGTGCCGCCGACGAAACCGGAAATCCCGGCCGACGAAAACGCGATCGATTTTTTGCTGGAAAAACGTCTAGCGGAGCAGGGGCTCGACCTTTCCCCGGAAGCTGAAAAACGCACTCTGATCCGGCGTGTGTTTCTGGTGATGTTAGGAATGCCTCCGACGGCCGGGGAACTGGCCCGTTTCGAAAAAGCTGACTATGCCGAGCTGGTCGATTTCGTGCTGGCCGATTCGCGATATGGCGAACGCTGGGCCCAGCATTGGTTGGATGTAATCCGGTGGGCCGAAACGGTCGGATTTGAAACAAATCTCGAACGCAAAAATGCGTGGCCGTATCGGGACTGGGTCATTTCCGCGCTGAATTCCGATCTGCCCTACGACCAATTTATTTTCGAACAGCTCGCCGGTGACACGACGGGAAATGATGCCGCGCTGGGTTTTCTTGTGGCCGGTCCCGCCAATCTCCCCGGCCAGATTGGCCGCGACGAAGAGGCGATGCGGCAGGCACGCCAGGATGAACTCGACGAGGTGATTCGCACGGTAGGGCAAAGCCTGTTCGGTCTTACGATCGGCTGCGCCCGCTGTCATGATCACAAGTTCGATCCGATCAGCGAGCGGGATTATTACGCCATGCAGGCGGTTTTTGCGGGGCTGACCTACGGAGATCGCCGCTGGCGCGGAAAGGAAAATGACGAGTGGACGACGCGGGTTCCCGAAGTGCGGCAAAAACTCGATACCCTCAAAAAGGAGTCCGAAAAGTTGCGAGTGGGCTTGATGTTGCATCGACCGCTCGACGACGTGCACACCGACGAATTTGAGCCTGTCACGGCCCGCGCTGTCCGGATGAAAATTCACGCGACTAATAATGGCGGTGCCGCAACGCTTTACGAGTTGGAGGTCTGGTCCGGAGAAAAAAACGTCGCGCTCGCTTCAGTGGGCAGCAGACCCTCCGCCTCCAGTTTCGCCCTCGCGAATCAGACCCGGCATTTTGACAATCTCGTCGATGGCACGGTCGACAAGCGACAGGCGTTTCCGTGGGTCTCGGCAAAATCGGGACCGGCCTGGGTGCAGGTCGATTTTGCCGGGCCGGAAACAATCGACCGTGTGACGTGGCATCGGGCGGGTGGCTACCCGGCTGATTACGACCTCGAATTTCTCCCGTCGGGTCCGGACGACTGGCAACCGCTCGCGAATTCCCGCAAGCGGATGTTGCGGGTCGACGACACCCGGGATGTGAAAACAGTCCGGCTCACCGGATTGACGCCGGAAAAAATTCAGCAGGTCGCAGATCAGGTCGCAAAAATCCGGAAGGCGGAAGCGGAACTGGCGCGACTTTCGCGGGGTCCGCAGGTATACGGAGCAATTTTCACAGATGAGCCGGAGGAGACTTTTGTGCTGTCCCGCGGTGACCCGATGAATCGGGCCGGCAGGATCGATCCAGCCATTCCCGTCTCGCTGGGCAAACTGAAACTCGATCCGAAGTCTGCAGAGCCGAATCGTCGCCTCGCCCTCGCGAAACACCTGACTGATCCGGCTCATCCGCTCACGGCCCGCGTGATCGTGAACCGGATCTGGCAACACCATTTTGGAACCGGTCTCGTCGAGACATCGTCCGATTTTGGAAAAATGGGCATCCCGCCGAGTCACCCGAAATTGCTCGACTGGCTCGCGATCGAATTTGTCGAAAACGGCTGGTCGCTGAAGAGCCTGCACCGCAATATTTTGCACTCGCGTGCTTTCCGCCAGTCCAGCCTGCCGAATCAAAAGGCCGCCACGATCGACGCCGAAGCCCGATTGCTTTGGCGATTTCCACCCCGCCGGATGGAGGCCGAATCGATTCGTGATTCGATCCTCGCTGTCAGCGGAAAGTTGAATCGTAAGGCCGGTGGCCGCGGGTTCGACTTCTTCCAGCAGCGTGGTGGCCTCTCTGATTATCGGGCAAAGGAAACGTTCGATGCGGACGGCTGGCGGCGCATGATTTACGCTCACAAAATCCGGATGCAGGCTGTCGACATTTTTGGCGCGTTCGATTGCCCGGATGCCGGCCAGATGAAACCGAACCGGACTCGATCCATCACGCCGATCCAGTCGCTCAGCCTGATGAACAGCCCGTTTTCCAACCGACAGGCCGCTTTTTTTGCGGAGCGAATCCGGGCCGAAGCGGGAACCGAACCCCCATCGCAGATCGACCGCGCATTCTTGCTGGCCTACTCCCGCGAACCCGACCTGGACGAGCGCGAACGCCTCATCAACCTCGCCGCCGGGCATGGCCTCGATCAGGTTTGCCGCGTGATTTTCAACACCAGCGAATTCGTGTTTCTCCAATGACTCAACCTCTCCCACGCCGACAATTTTTGCACGGAAGCGCCGCCGCCGGCCTTTCGCAGATCGCGCTGGGCTCGATGCTGGCAAAGGAAAAAATTGATCCAACCAATCCCTACGCGCCCCGCCGTTCCCATTTTGAACCGAAGGCGAAAAACGTGATTGTTGTGTTTTGCTCCGGCGCGATCAGCCACGTAGACACGTTCGATTACAAACCGGAGTTGATTCGCCAGCACGGAAATCCGCTGCCCGGGAATGAAAAACTCGTGTCATTCCAGGGGCCGAACGGAAACCTTACAAAGCCACTCTGGGATTTCAAACCGCGCGGCGAATGCGGAAAAATGGTGTCCAATCTCGTGCCGCACATCGGTGACATGGCGGACGACATCTGCTTTCTGCACTCGCTGACCAACAAATCCAACACCCACGGTCCGGCCGAAAATGTAATGAACACCGGTTTTGCCTTCGACGGATTTCCCTCGATGGGCTCCTGGGTGAATTTCGGACTCGGCAGCGAAAATCAGGATCTGCCTTCCTTCGTCGCGATCGAGGATCCGCGCGGGATGCCGCAGTCCGGCCCCAACAATTGGGCCAGTGGATTTTTACCGGCCGCTTTCCAGGGCACGCCGTTTTCCAGCACGAAACCGATTCGCTATCTCGATCGCCCGAAAGAAATCTCCGGGGAAACGGATCAGGCTGCACGCGATGCTCTGCGATTCCTCGATTCAAAAAGCCGCGACAAATTCGGTGGCGATCCGAATCTCCAGGCCCGACTGGCCAGTTACGAACTCGCCGCGAAAATGCAGCTTTCCGTTCCGGAAGTGGCCGGAAATCTCGACGCGGAGCCGGCCCACATTCAAAAACTGTACGGAGCCGACAGTTCGAATCAGCAAAAAGCAGGATTCGCGCGGAACTGCATTCTGGCCCGCCGACTGGTTGAGCGGGGCGTGCGCTTTGTCCAGCTTTTCAATGGTGCCTATGCCAGCGGCGGTCGGATCAACTGGGATGGCCACAGCAAGCTGAAGGAGCAGTACGACGTTCATGGCGAGATTCTCGATCAACCTGTCGCAGGCCTTTTGAAAGACCTGAAGCAGCGGGGTTTGCTCGATTCCACCCTCGTTGTTTTCGCGACCGAATTCGGGCGCATGCCGATGTTCCAGGCCGGAACCTATGGGCGTGATCACAACCCGAACGGCTTCACCTGCTGGCTCTCCGGGGCCGGTGTGAAAGGCGGGACGAGCTACGGAGCCACCGATGAATTTGGTTTCAAGGCCGAGGAAAACGTGATTTCGCCTCACGATTTTCACGCCACGATTCTGCACCTGTTAGGGATGGATCACGAAGAATTGACCGTCTATCACAACGGAATCGAACGCCGATTGACCGATGTCCACGGAAAGGTGATCCGAAAGATTTTAAGCTGAACGTTTTCCGTTCGCGATTCACTCCTCCGGCTTTTCCAAAATTCGCCCCTTCGGCAATTTTGCTCCGGCCTTCACCCACTTTTTCAGAATCTCGATCTCTTCTTCAAGAAGAGCGTCCCGGTCTTTCGGCATTTCCGGATCCGTCCCGGAGATCACTTCCACGATCATAGCTGGATCATTTACACCGAGCGGGGCCCGGTCGAGCGTGATTTCACCTTTCGCGTCATCCGCGTTATGGCACTCGATACAATTCTGCTCCAAAACAAAAATCGCTTCCTCAATCAATTCGTCGTCCGCAATGGCTGAGCCCACAAACAATGCAGCCAGAATGAACCAACAGGGTCTGTTCGCCGAACCAACCCTGTTAAATCGTATCGGGAACGAAGCTTTCATTTTTGAAAACAAACGGGAATTCCCACGCTTGTCGAAGAAAATCACTTGGGTGAAATATCCAGCCCCTGCAACCACGGTGCAGGGATTTCCGGCGGCATTCCGCCGAATGGCTGATAATTCGGCAGCTGGATTACGCTCATACTGTGCGCTTGTGAGGCCATAAAAAACAGGGTATCGCCGCAGTCTGCCGTCTGAATCATCGCGGCACGGTGCTCTTCCTCCGGCAGCACCGGGCGCTGATCAACCAGCGGTGTATTCGCTTCTCCCGGCGCATATTCTGACAAGATGATGCCGTGTTCGCTCAGTTGCTGGCGCGCCGTGAACAGCAAGCCGTGAACTGCCCACTTGCTCGCTGTGTAGGGCACACCCGCAAACGAATCGAATCCGTGACCTGCCGTCGAGGAAACCACCACGATTTTGCCGCCACCGTTCTCCGCCATCGGCTTCGAAACAGCCTGAATCATGTTCACGACTCCGAGGACGTTGATATCCAGCATTCGCTTCCACGTTTCCTCGCTGGCAATTTTTGCGGGATCGTCGTGCGCCATAAAGCGATCAGCCGTGTTGATCCCAGCGGTGTGAATCAGGACATCCGGCGCGCCGGTTTCCAAAATCGTTTCCATCGCGCTGGCGATGCTACTAGTGTCCGCCACGTCGCAAACGAGCGACGTGATATTCTCCGAAAGATCAGCTGTGGCCTGCAGCGATTCCAGCGTCCGCCCGAAAACGAACGTTCGGGCTCCAGCCCCGGCGAAGCGCTTTGCAGCCGCCTGTCCCATTCCGCCTCCACCACCGGTGACGATGACAATTTTGCCAGTCCAATCGAAATTCATGGGGCGAGAATAGCGGATTATCCGGCGAACTCAAACGCCGGTCAGAAAATCACGCTGGCAATCCCCGGAGCCATGGATAGCGTTAATCCGTGACCCCCGATGATTATTTACGAGCCGGCCTCGCGCTGCTAATCGGCCTCCTGATTGGCATGCAGCGCGAACGTGCCAACGAAGCACCCGCGGGCTTGCGGACGTTTGCGCTGATCGGGCTGGCAGGTTTCCTGTCCGGGCTGCTCGCCGAACAATTCAACGGATGGATCGTCGTCGCGGGTGTGATTTTCCTCGCCGCTGTTTTCAGTGTCGGCAATTTCATCGTGCATCGGAACGGGGCCGACCATCATACCGGTGGTATCACCAGCGAGATTGCCGCGCTTATCGTTTATGGAATCGGAGTTTACCTGGCCAATGACCAAACAGAGCGGTCGTTCGCAGTCCTGGTGGCAGGTGTAACGGCGCTGCTCCTTTATTACAAAAAGCCGATGCACGAGTTTGTCCGCGGGCTGGGAGGCGAGGATGTGCGGGCCATCATGCAGTTTGTGCTGATCACGCTGGTCATTCTTCCGGTGTTGCCGAATCAAACTTACGGCCCCTATGATGTGGTAAATCCATTCAATGCGTGGCTGATGGTGGTGCTCATCGTGGGGATCGGGCTGGCTGGATTCCTGGTCTACCGAATCGCAGGAAGCAAAGTGGGAACAATTCTCAGCGGTCTCCTTGGCGGAATGGTTTCCAGCACGGCAACGTCAGTCTCAGCTTCCCGGTTCGCACAGGGCAATTCCGACCGTGCTTCAGCGGCGGCGTTGATTATCATGATCGCCACGACCGTTTCGATTGGGCGCATCCTGATCGAACTCGTCGCGGTAAATCGCGAAGACATTCTTCAAACCGGCCCTCCCCTGCTGGTCTTTCTCTTGGTTTTTGCTATTCTCAGTTTCTTCCTGTACCGCACCCGATCCAACGAAATGGTGGAACTCGATCCGCCGAAAAACCCGGCTCAATTGAAGCCGGCGATCATTTTCGGCGTCCTGTATGTCTTGATTCTGCTCGCAGTCGCTGCCACGAAGGAGGAATTCGGCCAAAGCGGGCTGTACGTCGTAGCCGTCATTTCCGGGCTCACCGATGTGGATGCAATCACGCTGTCGACCGCAAAACTGATGAGTGGCGACAGCCTTGACGTCGCGACCGGCTGGCGCGTCATTCTTATCGCAGCCATTGCGAATACCGTTTTCAAAGGGGCTATCGTTGGAGTCGTCGGAGACCGACACGTGTTCAAGCGAATCGCCACGTTTTATGGAATCTCCATTATTGCTGGACTGCTGATCCTGTTCCTCTGGCCTGAGTCCCTCACGGCGGCCGCAGATCCCGCCCTGTGATTTTAGAGCAAAACGAACCAACAGGGCATGTTCGACGAATCAACCCTGTTCGTTCGTCAAATTTATGACAAAAGTAGTAAAATCTGCTTGACGTTTATGACGTTTGTCGTAAACATGGACCCATGTCCGCGAAATCAACCTCGACGAAACTCTCTGCCGGTGAGATGGAAATCATGAATGTTCTTTGGAAAAAAGGACCGCTTACCATCGCTGAAGCCCACGCTGCGTTTGACCGACCGATCGGCTATACCACGATCCAAACGCGGTTGAACCGCCTGGCCAAAAAAGGCACGGTGAAAAAATCCGAAGATCGCCCGGCGAAGTATGAAGCTGCAATTTCACCCGACTCCGTGAGCGCCGGCCATCTTGAACAGCTCGTCGAAAACGTTGCTCAGGGCAGTGTGGTCCCGCTCGTTGCCCAGCTCCTTTCCAATCGAAAATTCAGCAATGACGAAATCGCCGAGCTGAAAAAATTCATCGACGACGCCGAATCCGAAAACAAATAACCCGGTACGAATCAACCCTGTCTGTTCACCAAACCAACCCTGTTGTTTCATGAAATCACTTTTTCTCGCTTCCCTCGCGCTCGCGATATTCGGGCTACTCGCGGCCTGGCTGTTGCGTCGTTTTAAAATCCAATCGCCCACTCTGCATCGACTCGCGTGGGGCGTGGTTTTGATTCAGGGAATCATCTTCGCTGGAATTCCGTTTCAGCTCCCGCTGCTTGAGCCGGCTCCGATTGCTGAAATTCTTGAGTCGCCCCTGCCACCACTCCCGGAAAATTTTTCGGCGGCACCGGTGAATCCGCTCGTCGCACCGATTCCGGAAGCCACCGCCGCAGCTGAAACGACTCGCTCTTTTTCAATCACGGAAAACGGCCTTTGGTTTGCCTATTTTGCCGGCCTCATCGCCGTGGTTGCGCTCGCGCTGGCGGCCTACGTGGCACTGATTTTTGCGGTTCGGAAAGCGCGGCCTGCTCCTGAAACCTGGGCGGATCAGTGGTCGGATTTACTGGAGAAAAACGGACAAGATCACGATTCGATTCCGCTGCTGGTTCATGACCGGCTCGGGCCGATGCTGTGCCGTTTGCCGGGCGGGTATCGGGTTGTCGTTCCGTCTACGCCCTGGGAAAACCTAACTGATGCACAGCGCGAAGCGGTCTTGATTCACGAAATCGCCCACGTCGAGCGGCGGGATGTTTGGAAGACGCTGGGAGCCCGTTTTGTCGCGACGTTGCACTGGTTCAATCCGTTTGCGTGGTGGTCAGCACGCCAGTTTGAAGAGGCCGCCGAGTGGGATTGCGATCAGCGTTTGGCCACCCGCGGAAAACGTCACGCCATCGAATATGCAAAAGCGCTGCTTCAGTTTGCTGAGCCAAAATCGCGGCTTCCTATCGGTGCATCGCTCGCCCGGGGCGCCGCGCTTTCTCCGAGAATTCGTCGACTTACTTCTGAAAACGGGAATACCGAAACCTGGATTCGCCGACTCGGATTTGCAGCGTTTCTTGCGATCGCAAGCACAGTCGCTCTTTTCCGTTTCGAGCTAATCGCGCAACAACCGGCCAGCGCGCCGGGCGAAGAATTCAAAAAGGATCTCGCGGAGTTTTCGGAAGAAATCGACGCGACCGGCGACACTGTCACCGCATTTCGTGATTCCCTGAAAACGCCCGCGGGTCAGATCGTGATGAAAGATCTCGCATCCGGAGTCGAGCAGGAGAATCTCAAATCAAAAGCTGCCACGGCTCTGCCGGATCACATCGAACGCTACTTTGAAAAAAATGGAGACGGGAAACTCGAGGTAAAATCCGACGCGGAAGATTTCCGTGAACGATTCAAAAAGCTGTATGCCGGTTACTCGGAAGACATCGAAATCCTCAAGCCGGCCATGGCGGAAACCCGCGAGCTGCTGGCCGAAGACACCGAGGCGGGAAAACTTCTCGGACGATTTCTCGACCAAAAGGGCGCGGCCAATTGGCTCTATGTCAAAGCGATTCGTGATTTCGTCCGGCCGGGGATGAAGGTGATTGAAGATCGGCTCGGTGTCGTTTTAACGCGGGGCGGAGACGGGAAACTTTTCGTTCCCAAATCCCGGGTCCCGGACGCTGAGAAAGTCGCGAGGATGGGTGACGGAGTCGTCGCGCTCATGGAAGCGATTGAAGTGGAATTGCCCTTGTTCGCTGCCGAAGTCGCTGAGACGGATGAATTTCACAAGCGTGTGAAAAAGACGATGAACGAGCCGATGTTCGCCGGTTTCGTCGCGTCTGATC
>JABDJT010000401.1 GCA_013003335.1 Verrucomicrobiales bacterium
ACTTTGCATCTGCGGCTGCCACGGCACCGACCACGCCTCCGAAACGCGCCGATTCTCATATTACACCTCCATCAATCCGGACGAGCTCACGCAACTCCCCGACTTGCGATCACAAATCTGCACATTCCACGAATCAATCGGGTACATTCGATGAACAGACCCTGTTCGTTCGCTCGTGAAATCATCCGATCCACCACCACGCTTTGCCAAAGAACCTCGGAGCCCCAAACCCCGGCTTTTCCGCCTTGGAGTGTTCCTCATTCTCCTCTCTGGTGTTTTCTTTTTCTTGATGCTGTCGGTCCCGTTCGTTTCAGTCAGCGATGGGCAAAAGGCGATGTTGGGAGGCGGTCTGTTCATTGGAATGCAAATTGCGTGGTGGGTCGGAGCAGCTTGCGTCGGTCCAGCGGCGGTGAAAAAGATGGGTGCCTGGTTCAGACGCAAAAAGAAGTGAGTTCCTGCGATTCCACGGCTTTTCATCCGGCGGTGCGCCATTTCGCCGGGGCCTGATCCGAACTTTTCCCTTTCAAAGCCCGGTCCGCTTTAAGGCCTTTTTAGTCATCGACGGATCATCGCTTGTTCGAGCCGTTGCTGGATCTCCCTGATTTTTTCCCCGGTGAGTTTTTGCAGGGGAGGGCGCACGTGGGCTTGTTCCAATCGGCCTAAAAGGACGAGCGCTTCTTTCATCCGGTTGTGCATGTCGAGCAGTGGCTCGGAATAAAAGGCGCGGACGGTAGGGTAGATCCGATCATTGATGGCGCGGGCTTCCTGCAAATCGTTGTTTTGCACGGCGCGGAACAGGGCGACTTGAAGCGGGGCGATCACGCTTCCGGCTCCGGAAAGAAGACCGTCGCAGCCGAGGACGAGGGAGCTCAGCAGCCACATGCTGTGGGTGGAAAGCACGCGAACGGGATTGTCGAGTGCATGCAGCTCGCGGATATGGCGCTCGTGCAAATGGGGATCGTTGCACCAGTCTTTAATCGCCCGAATGGTCGGAAATTCGGCGCAAAGAGCCAGCAGGGTATCGAGAGGATATCCGAGTCTTCCGCCGGCGGGATACTGAAACAGGATCAGGGGCAGGTCGGTCGATTCGGCGATGGACCGGACATGGGACTCGGCACATTCGGGACGCTGTTGGCCACCGAGCGTGAGCACATCGGAGGGAAACACGAGGAGAGAATCTGCTCCGGCCGCAGTCGCCATGCTCGCGAGACGACTCGCTTCGCGGGTGTTTCCAGTGTGGATACCGGCCACCAGCGGGATGTTTTCACCCAGCTCGTCGCTGGCGATTTCGATGCCGCGCTGTTGCTCTTCAAAGCTGAGCGCATGCACCTCGGCGGCATGGCCGTTGACCGTGATCGCCGAGATTCCCTTGACACTCGCCAGATCGTTGAGGTGTTTGCGATAGGCTGCCTCGTCGATATCCAGCGCCGCATCGAACGGCATCAGACAGGCCGGAATGACGCCCCGGGGATCGAACGGTTCTTTATTCATCGAACGACTCTCTTCTTCTACTTAATGCAATAGAGGTGCGTCCGGCTGCGGAGATACAGGGCGTCTCCGCTGACAGCCGGCGATGCCATGAACCCATCGCCAATGGTGTTCTCTCCCAGAATTTCGAACTCGGGTGCGATTTTGAGGACGGTTGTTTTTCCTTCTTCGCTGAAGAAGTAAAGTTTGCCATTGGCGACCAGCGGGGAGGCGGAATAGTTGCCGCCGATTCGCTCCGTCCACATCACGTCTCCCGTCCTGGCATCCCAGCAGGTTCCGATTCCACCATCGCTCACGGCATAGAGATAATCGCCGACCAGCTGAAGGGACGGCTTTTTCGGCACGCCTTTTTTCGCTTTCCAGAGGACGGAAGATTCGTCGAGGACTCCTTTTTTCGGTCCTGACAAAGCCAGAAGCCACGGTTTGGAAAACCCGGTCGGGACATAAATCGTATCTCCGTGAATGACGGGGCGCGTGCTGGCGGAGTGATTGGTGTGCTCGTCGAAACGCCACAGTTCTTCGCCGGTGCGGGGATCGTACCCGTAGGTCGCCATCGCTCCCTGGCAGATCATCACTTCTTTTCCATCCACCGTGATGATATGCGGGGTCGCGTAGGCTTTGCGCAAATCGCCGTCGGCCTTGGGCTTTCCGTTCTCATCGAGGTCCTTGAAATCCACGGAACGCTTTGTTTCCCATCGGGTTTTTCCGGTGGCTTTGTCCATTGCGAGGACGAACTGGTGGTCGGCCCCGTCGTAGGGCAGGATGAGGAGATCCTCGAATAGAATGGGCGAAGAACCGGCGCCGCGGAAGTGATCACATTCAATGTCATCCCGCGTCCAAAGCACGTCGAAGGTTTTGGTATCGAGACAGGCCGTTCCGGGCGATCCCCAGGTGACATAGACCCGGCCCTCCTCGATCACCGGCGTGGGGGAGGCGTAGGTGTTGAATTTGTGCGCAAACTGCGGTTCGGCGACATCGAACAATTTTTGATCGTGCAGAATTTTACCCGTCTCCTTGTCGAGACAGAGAACTGACAACTCCTTTCCGTCCGGTGTTGCTGTCGTTAGCCAGATCTGCTTACTGAAGATCACCGGCGAAGACCATCCCAGCCCGTGGATCTCCGTTTTCCAGGCGACGTTTTCGGTTTCACTCCAGGTGACGGGAATGTCAGCATCCTGCGCAACGCCATCGCCTGTGGGCCCCCGGAACTGCGGCCAATTTTCCCCCGCCTGCAGAAGGGAACCGGAAAGAAAGAGGAGTGGGAAAACGAGATTCTTCATAGGTGAGGGTAGGGGTTTTGACTTCAAAGAATGGTGATCGGGCGTGACTCCAGAATAAGAGTGAAGGGAGCGTAGAGGGTTGTCACGGCTGTGGATAGAGCGAATCTGCGCTATCCAGTTCCTTCAAAAAAACACGGCACCCAATCAACTCATCATCGCTTCGATATCATCGATCTCGCGCACGATCTCCGACGACAAATGCTCGAAGCCGGTCCCGGTGATCACAACATTGTCTTCGACGCGGAAGCCGATGTTTTTGTCTTCGATGTAAATGCCGACATCGATGGTGAAGACCATGCCGGGCTGGATCGGATTCCCTTTCGGGCCGACATCGTGGACGTCCAGGCCGATGTGATGGGTTCCGTTGTGCCAATAATATTTTTTGACGTCCTCATCTTTTCCAAGAAAACCGGCAGCAATCAATTCCTCGCCGACCCGCTTGCGGGCATGCGTTTCGATATCGGCAAAAGATACCTCGCCCGGAACGAGCAATCCCATCAGTTCTTTGTTCACTTGAAGCGCGATGCTGTAGACTTCTTTCTGCTCTGTCGTGAATTTTCCGTTTACCGGAAACGCACGGGAAATGTCGGTGACGTATTCGTTCTTTCGCGCGCCGACATCGGTAAGAATCAGATCGCCATCGTTCAGCATTCCGGTCGGCTCTTCGTAGTGAATATAAAAATTGTTCCGGCCGGCAGAGACGATGTTCGCGAAGGCAGACTCCCGCACGCCCGCGTCGGCGAGGGCTTTGTTGAAAACCGCTTCGAGTTGATATTCATACATGCCCGCTTTGGCGGACTTCATCATCTCGTGAATTCCGGCCCGCGTGATGGTCATTGCTTCCCGGATGTGCGCGATTTCGCTTTCATCCTTAATCGTCCGCGCGGCGCAAATGGCCGGATAGGCATTGTTCAGCGAGAGGTAGGGATACGCGGAATTTAGCGAGGCGCTGTGCCGGTTTTGCGGGGCATCCGCGCGGCCGGCATCGAATTGATCGAAATCATACCACAGCGTCGAGACGCCTCCAATTTCGACCGCCTCCTTCAGCGCGCTGTCGAATTCATCCAACTCCTTCACATGCTCGACACCGGAGTGTTCCGAGGCCTCTTCCGGGGAAATCCGGTAGCCGTTCCAGCGCTCAGCCAGCGGATCTTTCTTGTGAATGAAAAGCGTTTCCTCAATCTCACCTCCGGTTTTTACCGCCAGGAAAACACTTTCCGTCTGGAAGATTCCGACCAGGTAGAAAAAATTCCGATTCGCGAAAAACCGATAGCTCGCGTCGGCCGATTTTCGCGGGGCCGATCCCGCAAACAAAATCAACGCCTCGCCGTCAGTGAGCTGTTCGTAGAACTGTTGCCGGCGGGATTGGTGATGGTTGTTCTGCATGAATTCGATTCGGATATCCTCAGGGAGTTGCCACGGAAATCGACTAAATCCAAGCGGGAAAAAAAGATGAATCGCGTCGTACGAAAAATGAAGCAGCAGGGTTGGTTCGACGAACAGACCCTGTTGGTTCGTGAATCCCCGCACGGGCGAATTTCCATGTGGATTTCGATCATGGACTTCGCTTCACGGCAAAGCGATGGATTCTTCGAATGAAATTCTGTTTTCCTCGTGTCTTTGCAATGTTTGTCGCCTTTTCCGGTGTTCTTTCCGCGCAGGAAAAATCCGGGAAGCCCAACATCGTTTTCATCATGGCCGACGATCTCGGGCCGGGTTGGTTGGATTACGATGACAGCAATCCGGAGGTGAATACACCGAACCTGCAGCGGCTGGCGGAAACAGGGATGCTTTTTACGAAGGCCTATGCGGCTTGCTCGGTCTGCTCACCGACGCGGGCGGCGTGCATCACGGGGATGTCACCGGCGCAGATTGGAATGACAACTCACATCCCGGGAAAGGCCGGGAATGAACGAAAAGGTCCGAAGGGGAGCCCGGATGGAGCGGAATCGCTGAAGCATTTGCCGCTCGACCTGCCGAGTTATGCTCGGGAGCTGAAAGAGCTTGGCTACGCGACCGGTTTTATCGGAAAATGGCACCTCGCGGGTGAGGGCTCGATCGCGACGAAAAACGGCATCGTGAACATCGAGTGGCATCCGGAAAAATATGGTTTTGACGTCAACATTGGCGGCTGTGCTTACGGGCAACCGAAGTCGTGGTTCGATCCCTACCGGAACGGCACGATCAAGAATCGGAAGAAGGGGGAGTATCTGACGGATAGACTCGGCGATGAGGCGGCTGATTTTATCAAGGCGAATCACGAAAAACCGTTCCACCTGACGTTCTGGCCCTACTCGGTTCACACGCCGATCAAGGCGCCGAAAGAACTCGTGAAAAAGAATGGCGGCAGCCAATACCGGGCCATGTTGGAAAGTCTGGATGGCGCGGTTGGGAAAGTGTTGGGCACACTCGAATCGACTGGAACACTCGAAAATACGATGGTTGTTTTTTATTCGGACAACGGCGGCCATATCCCGACGGATTGGCTGGCTGATAAAAAGGCGTCGCTGCTCGAAGGCGGTGTCCGGGTTCCGCTGGTGGTCAGCTGGCCGGGTGTGATCGAAGGCGGATCGGCTTGCGATGTGCCGGTCACCAGCATGGATTTTTTCCCGACGTTTGTGAATGCGGCGGGCGGATCGACCGATGAATTTTCCAATCTGGAAGGTCTGGATCTGAAGCCGCTTTTCGAAGGCGGGGACAGCCTGGATCGGGAGGCGCTTTACTGGCATTTCCCGCACAATCGCGTGGAGGTAAAATACTATATGGGCGGCACTATTCTGCGAGGTGACTGGAAGTTTTACAAAGGGTACGGATTGATTCAGGATGCGCTGTTCAACCTCCAGGATGACCCGATGGAAAAAAACAACGTGCTGGCAGACCATCCAGAGATTGCGGACCAGCTGCGCGTAAAACTCGACGCCTGGCTAAAAAAGGTATTCGCGAAAATGCCGAAAAAGAATTAAATCGAAACCAACAGACGCTTTTTAAAGACCATGAAATTGAAACATCTGAAACTCCACCTGCTACTCGTCTCTGGACTGTTGCTGGCGCCGCTGGCGGATGCCGCGCCGCTCGTTTACGAAGGCACCGACGGCCCTGGAAAGGGCAAGCACATCGTCTTTCTCGCTGGTGATCACGAATACCGTTCGGAAGAAACGCTGCCTGCGCTCGCGCGAATTCTCGCAAAGCATCATGGCTTCAAGTGCACAGTGCTTTTCAATGTCGATCCCAAGACTGGCGAAATTGTTCCGGGGAATTCAAATATGCCGGGCTTGGAAGCGCTGAAAACGGCGGACCTCGCGGTGGTTTTCCTGCGATTCCAGGATTTTCCCGACGAGCAGATGAAGCATTTTGTCGAGTATCTCGACCGGGGTGGTCCGGTGGTCGGACTGCGGACGGCGACTCACGCGTTCAAGATCCCGAAGGGGAAGACCTACTCGAAATACTCCTGGGACTACAAAGGGGGAGACTACCTCACCGGTTGGGGACACCAGGTTCTGGGCCAAAGCTGGGTCGGTCATTACGGCCGCAATCACCAGCAGAGCACGCGGATTGATATTGTCGAAGGCAAGGAGAAACACCCGATTCTTCGCGGCGTGAAAGACATCTGGGTTCATGCCGGCGGCTACGTGGGTAAGCCCACCGATGGGGAGATCCTGACAAAAGCACAACCGCTCAACGGCATGGAGCCGGATTCCCCGGCAGACAAATCGAAGCCACCGATGCCTTCCGAATGGACGCGCACCTACGAGGCCGGGAACGGCAAGAAGGCCCGCGTTTTCACAACGCTCTACGGCGCTTCGGAAGACCTGGTTAACGACGGCTATCGCCGCATGCTGGTGAATGCCTGTTTCTGGGCGATTGGGGTGGAAGACGCCATCAAGGCCGATTCGAAAGTCGATTTCATCGGCCCCTACAAGCCGAACCCCCACCGGGGCGGCAAGAATTACGCGGCAGGCATCAAGCCATCCGACTACGCTGGGTATGAAAGCCCGATTCCCGCTCACAACAAAGTTCCGGCGGCCCAGCCACGTGGCAATCAGAAACGAAATACAGCGAAGAGAAATCAAAAAGGAAAAGGGAAGGGGCAGGCCGCTGCTGCGCAGAGCAAACTCCCTCCGGGTGTGCTCCAGCCAATGAATCCCGAGAGCGTGGCTTTTAAATCGAAGCCCGCTCCCAAAAAGCTGGAGGTCAAAGACGGCGACAGCATCGTCATCATCGGATCAGGAATGGCGTCGCGAATGAATCACTTTCCGCATTTTGAAACCGAGACATTTCTCCGTTTTCCGGATAAAAAAATCACCATCCGGAACATGGGCGACGAGGGCAACACCCCCGGTTTTCGCCCGCACCCCGGTCGAAACCAGGAACAACAGTATGCCTTCCCCGGCGCGAAAGAACTCCTGACGCCCGAGCTGCAGGCCCCGTCCAAACCGCAGGGTCATTTCGAAACGCCCGACCAGTGGCTGACCCGGCTCGGTGCGGACACGATCATTGCGTTCTTCGGATACAATTCCTCCTTCGGCGGACCCGGCGATGTCGACCGCTACAAGAAGGAACTCGAAGCGTTCATCAAGCACACGCTTTCGCAGAAATACAACGGCGAGTCCGTCCCGCAGTTGGCCCTCGTTTCGCCCACGGCAGCGCAGGATTTGTCGAAGAAATTCAGCGTTCCGGATGGCTCGGAGATGAACAAAAATCTGAAACTTTACGCCGACGCGACGAAGGAAGTTGCCGAAGCCAACGGGGCCCTCTTTGTCGATGCCTTTACACCCACTCAGGATCTGGGTGCCGACTTCACCGTCGACGGCGCTCTCCTCAATGAAGCCGGTTATGAAAAGCTCGCGCCGGTTCTGGCAGACGGCCTTTTTGGCGAAGCCAAAGTCGATGAGAACAAGCGCTCGGCTGTCCATTCAGCGGTTGAGGAGAAAAATTTCACCTGGCTCAACGATTTCAAAATGCCGAACGGCGTTCACGTTTTCGGCCGCCGCTACAACCCCTACGGCCCGGGCAACTACCCGTATGAAATCAAGAAAACCCGCCAGATGACCGCGAATCGTGACCAGGCGATTTGGGCGACGCTGAAAGGCGAAAATTTCGATCTGGCCGCGGCAGATGCGAAGACGATCGAGCTTCCGCCGGTCGAGACCAACTACAAGCCGAGCAACAAAAACGGCACGGTCGATTACCTCCCGGGCGAAGTGGCCGAGACGAAAATCGACACGCCTGAAGGCTACGAAATCAATCTCTTCGCTTCGGAGAAAACCTTCCCCGATCTGAAAAACCCGGTGCAGATCGCTTTTGATAACAAAGGCCGCCTCTGGGTCGCGACGATGGAAAGCTACCCGCACTACAAGATTGGTGATCCGCTTCCGAAGGACAAGCTGCTCATCCTCGAAGACACCGACAAGGATGGTGTTGCCGACAAGCAGACTGTTTTTGCCGACGACCTCCACATTCCGATGGGATTCGAGATTTCCCACGACGGCGTTTACGTTTCGCAAAGCGGAAACCTCGTCCGCCTTCAGGACACCAACGGCGACGATAAGTATGACAAGTACGAGTTGCTCCTGAGCGGGTTTGACGATCACGATACCCACCACGCCATCGCCGCTTTTTGCGCGGATCCGAGCGGTGCGTTCATCATGTGTGAGGGCGTTTTCCTCCACTCCAATACCGAGAGTATTTACGGACCCGAGCGCGGCACCAACGGTGGATTCTTCCGCTACAGCCCGCAGCGGAAGCACATCATGCGCTACAGCCAGTACTCGATCCCCAATCCGTGGGGCGTCGCGTTCGATGACTACGGACAGGACTTTTTCCTGCATACCTCCGGCACGAGCATGTCCTGGATGCTGCCGGGCGCATTGAAAGCACGTTACGGAGCGAACCTGAGAGCACCTGACCTGATCACCAGCAATAAGGTTCGCCCGACGTCCGGGATCGAATTCGTCTCCAGCCGACACTTTCCCAACGAAGCCCAGGGCGACGTTCTCATCAACAACAACATCGGCTACCTCGGCGCGAAGCAACACAAGCTGATCGAGGACGGCACCGGTTTTACCACCGAATATGTCCAGGATCTCTACGTTTCGAAAGACCTGAACTTCCGCCCCGTCGATCTTGAGTTCGCGCCGGATGGATCGCTCTATGTCTGCGACTGGCAAAATGCCCTCATCGGTCACATGCAACACAGCGCACGCGATCCGATGCGCGATCACAACCATGGCCGCATTTACCGCGTCACCTATCCAAGCCGCCCGCTGGTCGAGCCGGCCAAAATCGATGGCGCGAGTATCGCCGAGCTCCTGGAAAACCTGAAGCTTCACGAATACCGGTCCCGCTACCGGACCAAGCGTGAGTTGCGCGAGCGTGACGCCGCCGAAGTCGCCGCTGCCGCCAGCGCCTGGGCTGCGAAGCAAAGCGACGAACGCCACAAGCTCGAAGCCCTCTGGGTCACCTGGGGTGCCGACAAACTCGACACCGATTTGGTGAAGGAATTGCTGAAATCAGACGATCATCGAATTCGTGCCGCCGCCGTTCGCGTGGCACGGTTCAACGATCACAAACTTCCCAGCCTAGCGAGGATTTTGTCCCGCGCAGCGAACGACAAGCATGGCCGGGTTCGCCTCGAAGCCGTCAACGCCGCGACTTATCTGCCAAAAGATCAGGGTGTCGCCGTTCTGGCGATAGCCGAGGCGAAAGAGGTCGACGACAAGATGAAGCAGTCGTTCGAGTTCGCCAAAAATGTCTTCTCCGGCAAAGTCGCCGAAGGCGAGGTAACCGAAAAAGTCACCGCGCCGAAACATCTCACCGGACCCGCCGCGAAACATTATGTCCACGGGGCCGAAATTTACGCTCGCGAAGCCCATTGCGGCACCTGCCACCAGACCGACGGAAAAGGCCTTCCCGATGCCGGATTCCCGCCCATCGCAGGAACGAAGTGGACCCAGGGCGATCCTGATCGGCTGATCAAGCTGACCCTGAACGGCCTGATGGGACCCATTGAAGTCCAAGGAAAAGAGTATCCCGGTCAGGTCCCGATGACTCCTTTCGGCGCGCTTCTCAATGACGAAGACATCGCCTCCGTGCTGACTTACGTCCGGAATTCTTTCGGAAACAAGGCGTCCCCGATCGAGCCCGGTCAGGTGAAACAAGTGCGCGACGAAGTCAAGGCCTCGGGCAAGCTCGACATGTTCAGCCCCGAAGAATTGCTGAAACAGCATCCGATGAAATAAGCGAAAAACGATCCAAAAGAGTTGGTTTGGCGAACCAACCCTGTTGATTCGCTAAACATACCCTGTTGGTTCGTAGCATTAAGATCGCAGAGCTCCAGTCGCTAACCTAGGCAAACTGGGCGCGGCGTAGACAAACTGCTACGTTGATTTGCGATCAATTGTCCCAGTTGGTTCGTACTTTCGCCGCATTGAATGCTCCAAAATGCAAAAAATGGTTTGATCGAAAGAGGTCACTTTAACTCTCAACACTCGCCATCAGAAAATCGATGAACCGCTGCGCGTAGGGATGAGTTTGATCGGGGCGCTCGTAGCTCATCACTGCGGTGTTGGGTAAAGCGGGCAGTGTTTCCCCGGACAGAAATGACAAATCTTCCGCCACCGATGAATGAGGAAGAACACTGATACCGAGCCCGGCCCGAATCGCCGATTGCACCGCCTGCACCGAGTTTGCTTCGATCGACATTTTCCATGGCTTGCCAGCCTTGGTGAGCGAATCGAATGCGATTTTGCGATAACTGCATGGAGGGTGCATCAGCACCAGATCAAGAGGCTCCCCCACTTCGTCAGAATTCGACTCCGGCCCACCCTCACCTGCCCCGGTCCACACGAGTTCCTCCTCCCAAAGCAACGTGCCATTGTCTGCCTCCGGGCCCGCAAAGACGAGATCGAGCTTCCCTTCGTCCATCGAAGGAAACAGGTCCACACCCATCCCGAGAACGAGGCTGAGTTCGCAGTTTGGGTGCGCCCGACGAAACGTAGCCAGCAGGTTCGGCAGGTGTCGCGGCGCGAGGTATTCCGCAAATCCCACGCGCAGCAGGGTCTTTTCCTCCGGTGCCGAAACGGCAAGAAAAGCCTCGTCGGACAATTCGAGAATCCGCCGCGCGTAGCTGAGAAAAATTTCGCCGGCAGGTGTCACCGATACCGAGCGACTGGTGCGCTCCAGCAATTTCGCGCCCAAACGATCTTCCAGCTTCGCGATTTGCAAACTGATCGCCGACTGGGTTCGCCCCACTCGCCTGGCGGCAGCGGAGAATCCACCTTCTTCCACGACGGCAATCAGAGAACGCAGACTCAGAAGATCCGTATCCAGCTTAAAATTGGATCTATTGGATTCGCTCATTGATTCGATTTCTACAATCAATTTCTCTTATTTACAACTCGAGGCACAATAGGTGCATGAAAAAAAGCTCCATCACTCGAAAATTCATCACTGCCGGATTACCTCTGCTCGTTCTTGCCTTCGTGTTAATCAGCCGCACCGGATTTTTGGACGCGGCTGACAAAGCCAATCCCAAGTCCGCGTCAGGGCATCTTCTCACTTCAAATGTCGAATGGACGCCGCTCAATCCGGCCCGCGGAGATAAAGGCCCAAAAGCGGGAACGCTCTGGGGCGACCGCGCCGGGGCGAAGCAAACGGGATTTCTCGTCAAATTCGCCGACGGTTTTTCCTCGCCGCCGCACATTCACAACGTCACCTATCGCGGCGTGGTCATTTCCGGAGAGATCCACAACGACGACCCCGAGGCGGAAGAAATGTGGATGCCGTCGGGATCCTACTGGACGCAACCCGCAGGCGAAGTGCACATCACCGCTGCCAGGGGTGCCGAAAACATGGCCTACATTGAAATCGAACGCGGCCCCTATCTCGTCTGGCCTGCGGAAAAAGCGGCCGACAACGGCGAGCGGCCGATCAATGTTCACGAATCGAACATCGTCTGGCTGGATGCAGCAAATGCGACCTGGATCACAGTCGAAGGCGCGGAACTCGCGTTTCTCTGGGGACAACCGGGAACAGGTGAAACCGTCAGAACTTTACTCAAGTTGCCTGCGGGATTTTCAGGTGAAATCCGCACCGACGGCTCAGCGCTGAAAGCCGTGGTGATCGAGGGAAAACCTCAGATTCAACTCGCCGGAGAAGCGGAAGCAAAAACTTTTACGCCGGGCAGCTACTTCAGTTCGGGAGAATTGGTCGCCCTCAACTCCGGGCAGCCAAGCATCCTCTACATCCGAACAGAAGGCCGATTCGAAGTCGCTCCAAAAAAATAACTGAACGCTACGAAAATCAATTCTATCAAAACAACCAAACCAACGAAATGTCATGAAAGCAATGCTACTCAATACCTACGGCGAAGACGCAAAATTTGAAGCCGCTGACATCGAGAAACCCGAGGTGAAAGCCGGCCACGTCCTCGTGAAAATCGCGGCCACCAGCGTCAACACGGTTGATACGATGATCCGCAACATGGGCGAAGTGCTTCCCCTTTCTCCAGAATTGCCGGCCCTTCTCGGAATGGACTTCGCCGGAACGGTCGAATCAATTGGTGACGGAGTGGACGGATTTTCCGTCGGCGACGAAGTCTACGGCTGCGCCGGTGGTCTCGCCGATCTCCCCGGCACGTTGGCGGAATACATCGCCGCCGACAGCGATCTAATCGCGCACAAACCGAAGAATCTTTCGATGCGTGAAGCGGCGGCCTTGCCTCTCGTCGCGATCACCGCCTACGAAGGTCTGAAACGTGCCGGAATCGAGTCGGGGCAAAAGGTCCTGGTC
>JABDJT010000411.1 GCA_013003335.1 Verrucomicrobiales bacterium
ACAACGAGTATTTGCGGCTCCAAACCGAAATCAAGGACCTCGAAAACAAATACGCGACGCTGCATGACGAGTTGAAGGAACTCGCCGAGCAACAGCGTGATTTGGCGGAGAAAGCGGCCGAGGAAGCAAAATCTGAGAATGCGGACCAGCAAACCCGCGATGAACTGGCGGCCGAGCAATCCGAGCTGAACTCGAAGCTCGAAAAACTGGCCGAAAAAATGGAGTCAGCCACGCGGGACAAGCCGCTCTACGACTTGGAAAAGGACCTGCAGAAAGTGCTGAACGAAGAGGCGCAGGCGATTCGGGATTCCGTGGCGCAGAACCAGGAAGGACTCGAGCAGTTTCTCAATGGCCAGCCTTCGCCGCAGTCGACGCAGCAATTTTCCGAGGAAGGCGAGCAGCAGGCTGACCGCCTTGATCCGGCCCGCGAGCAGGCCGAGCAGGAAATCGCTGAGGCGCTGGAAGACGCCCAGAAAATGCAGGAGTTGCTGAAAGCGGTGAACGCTTACCAGCAACTTTATGCCGCGCAAGAAGAACTCGCGAAGCAAACGCAGCCCTATAAAGACAAGCCGCAGTCCGAGCTTTCCCGGGAAGATCAACTCGCGCTCCAGGAGATGGCAAACACCGAGCGGCAGATCAAAGAAGGACTCGAACAGGTCGAACAGGCGCTCCGCGAAGGAGCGGAAAATGCCGAGGAAGCGTATCCCGAGGCCGCGCAGGACGCCCGGAACATTGCCGATGCGATTCAGCAGGCCAACCTCGCGAATCTTGCCGATGGCAGCGCGAAAACGATGCAGGCCGGCAAAGGCGACCAGAGTCACGGCAAAGCCGAGCATTTGCGTTCCGAAATGGAAAAGCTGATGAGCGAGTGCAATCAATGCCAGGGCGGCGGGGCTGAAAGCGAGTTCACGCAGCGCCTGAAATTGATGCGCGGCATGGCCGCGGGCGACACCTTTTCCCAAATGGCCCAGTGCAAAAAATTCGGGAAAGGCAACAAGCCCGGCGGCATGGGCGAAGGCCTCGGGGGCATGATGGGGACCGGGCAGTCGCAAATGGGCGAAAACAAGAGCCTGCTCGGCGGTGAATCGATGCTCGGACAGCGCGACAAAGGAGATCAGGAATCCGTCAACGGCGATGACAATTTCACAATGCGCGAGGGGCCGCTCGACGCGAATGTCGACAAGAGCGACGTAGCGAAATCAGCCGACAATAAGCGCGAAATTCGCCCCGCCAAATCGGTTACGGGCGATCTGCTGATGAACGAATACGATGATGTCGTGGATGCGTATTTCAAAAAGCTGACAACGGGGAAAAAGAAAGGTTCAGACTGACGAATCGTTCCCCATTTTCGATCAGATAGGGTATGTTTGCCGGGTGAACCCTGTTGGATCGTTTCTCGCCGGTTGCGCCCTGTTTTTCGCAGGCTCCACCTTTTCCAAAGACCCGCCAAACATCATTCTGATTGTCGCGGATGACCTCGGATATCGGGATTTGAGCTGCTGCGGGGCGAAAGATTTCAAAACGCCCCACCTTGATTCCATCGCCGAATCGGGTGTCCGGCTGACGAGCTTTTACGCCGCCGCTTCGATCGGATCGCCGTCCCGGGCGGCCATGCTGACGGGCCGTTACCCCGCCCGGATGGGTTTCAACGAAAATCCAAAACCGCGTTCGAAAGAGGGACTCAGTCCGGGCGAGTGGACGCTTGCGGAAGCGCTGAAATCGAAAAATTACAAGACGGCCTGCTTCGGGAAATGGGGGTTGGGAGATGATCCGAAGTTTCTTCCCAAAGAACAAGGCTTTGATGAGTATTTCGGCGTTCCGTTTTCCAATGACGCGGAACCACCGATTCCCCTGATTGATTCCACATCACAAATCGAGGAAAACCCGGACCAGCGGAATCTCACGAAACGCTACACCGATCAGTCCGTGCGATTTATCCGGGAGCACAAGTCAGAGCCGTTTTTTCTCTACCTGGCCTACCACACGCCTCATGTCCCCCTGTTTGTGTCGGAAACGTTCTCCGGCTCAGCCAGCTACGGGTTGTTTGGAGACGCGATGCAGGAATTGGATGGGAGCGTTGGTGAGATTCTGAAAACGCTGGATGAAAACAAGCTCAGTGAACGAACGATCGTCATTTTCACCAGCGATAATGGTCCGAATTTGGCTGCCGGAGCCCACGGCGGAAACTCCGACCCGCTTCGGGACGGAAAAGGTACCCGATACGAGGGCGGACATCGCGTTCCGTGTGTAATTCGTTGGCCGGGAGGGATTCCTGAAGGAAAGGTTCTGCCCGGAATTGTGGCTGGAATCGATTTTCTACCGACGATTCTGAAGGCGTCGGGCGTGGAAATTCCAAAAGACGCCCGGAAAATTGATGGAATCGACGTGATGCCTTATCTGACCGGGAAGGTCAAACAATCGCCTCGCCGGACCTTCTTTTACAGTCTGTGGTCCGTTCGACAGGGAAAATGGAAGCTGATGTTGCCGGGAGGTTATCGGGAAGAATTTCCCCGCCCCAAAGTGACCTACAAGCCCGGCATGATGAAGTACGAGCACTCGCGATTGTTCGATTTGGAGACTGATATCCGCGAACAAAACAGCCAGCACGAGGACGAGGATCACGTTGAGCTGCTGAAAAAACTGGCTGAAATGTGTTTCGACTTCCAGGCGGAGTTGAAGTGAGTCCCGAATCCGGCAAAACGCGGAATTTTACAATACCCGAATCGCCGAATCGGAACCGGATTCACCCCTTCTCGACAATCCAAATGTTTCGGAACGCGACGGGATTTCCGTGACCCTGAAAATAGATGTTTCCCTTCTCCTTTTCGGGTCGGCCTCCGCCGGCTCCGGTTCCCTTCGGCATTTCAACATCATCATGGATCAGCACGCCATTGTGTTTCACCGTGATTCGCGCGTTTTTGACCTTCTTGTCGCCCTCAAAAACCGGAGCGGTGAAATCGATATCGTAGGTCTGCCAAGTGAGGGGCGGAAAAACCATCGGCGTGTCGGGAAGCTTGAATTTGTAGAAACTGCCGCACCACTGCTTGCTGGAGCTTTTGACCTTGAACGGGTTGTTGTCCTGATTCAGATCGAGGGCGAATGAATCGAGGACCTGGCATTCGTAGTTGTTGAAGATGTAGACGCCGCTGTTTCCGCGATCCTGGCTGCTCGGCGTGGTTCCGGGTTTGAACGGCAGGCGAAATTCGAGATGCATTTTGAAACTGCCCACCGGCGTGGTCGTCTCGCTGCCCGCCCAGAGCAGTCCATCTTCGATCGTGCCTTTCACGTGCTCCGTTTGTTTCCCGGCGAAAATCACAATCGCCCCTTCGGGTGCTTTATCCCCGAGGGTTTCGCTTTTCCGCTCAACGCGTTTCAGTCCGGCGATTTTCGGCTTCAGCGCGTCCCGCTCAATCACTTCCGGCTTCAAAGCGGATTTGTCCCAACCGTCTCCCGGCAGGCCGCCCGAATAGGTCGTTACGAGGAAATTTCCGTCGTCCATGTCCGCCGCCTGCACGCCGACTTTTTTTCCGTCAATCTCACCGGTGTATTCGCCCTGGATCAGGAAATCGGGATGCTCGCTGGCAGCGGTTTCCGGGTCCGCCCAGATTTTGCCGGCTGCTTTTTTCTGGCCAAAACAGGCGGGCGACAGGACGAGAGCAAGGATGAGAAAGAACGTGGAAATTTTCATGGCCGGAAAGGTAAGTGGTGGGTGCGAATCCACGCAACTTTTTTCAAAAACGGGATGATACGAACCAACAGGGTTGGTTCCCGGTCGGTTCGTGGAGTCGTTTAGTCTGGATTCTGATGTCGATATCGGAAATCCTGTCCGCCATGTCCCCGTTTCTCATTCTCCTGATCGGCATGGCTGTGGTGGTCGGCGGCATTGTCGGACTTCGTCTGCATGCCTTTCTCGCCCTGATCCTGGCGGCGCTGGTGGTATCGGTTTTGGCTACCCCGGAGGCGGTTTACCGCTCGCAATTTGACTCGGATCAGCGGGCGGCGCTGTTTGGAGACAAGGAAATCGTGGCGGAAAACGCGAACCTGGAGGCGGTTGATGAAAAGGGAAGACCGTTGGCCGATGAACACTGGGCGGCGGTGAAAAAGGCGGATTCGACTTTTATCGGCCGCGTGACGGCTGCATTCGGGAATGGATGCAGCAAAATGGCGATCATCATTGCGATGGCGGCGATCATCGGGAAGTGCCTGCTCGATTCGGGCGGAGCGGAGCGGATCGTGATTTCGCTGCAGCGAGCCTTTGGCCAGAAACGGACGCCGATTGCGTTTTCGGCTTCGGCGTTCACCCTTGGGATCCCGGTCTTTTTCGATACCGTGTTTTACCTCCTGATGCCGCTGGGCAAGGCGATGCGGGCAAAAACGGGGAAAGACTACCTGCTCTACATATTGACGATCGTGGCGGGCGCTACGATGGCGCACTCGCTTGTCCCGCCGACGCCGGGACCGCTGACCGTTGCCGA
Source organism: Verrucomicrobiales bacterium (assembly GCA_013003335.1). Classification (GTDB taxonomy): domain Bacteria; phylum Verrucomicrobiota; class Verrucomicrobiia; order Verrucomicrobiales; family DEV007; genus JABDJT01. Next base: position 4,476 of record JABDJT010000411.1, read on the forward strand.
ATTCTTTGGGGAAGATGTGTCGATCGGCGAAATGATGTTGGGCGGCCTGATCGTTGGCATGGTGACGGTGACGACGGGCTACTTTTTCGCCAAGTGGGCCAATCGCCGCTGGGAAATTCCGCTGCGGCCATCGGCCGAGCTGTCCGAAGAGGAACTTTCTGCGATGGCGAATCGTGACGAGAAAGAATTGCCTGGATTGTTTTTCTCGCTGCTGCCGATTTTGCTCCCGATCGTTTTGATCGGCGGGCTGACGATCTCGAAGGAATTTCTCGGGGTCAAACCGGCGCTGCTGTCCATCCTGGGGGACAAGAACATCGCGCTGATTGTTGCGGCCTTTGTCGCGCTGGTCCTTCTGGCAGTCGCAAAGCGAAAATCGCTGGCGGATCTTGGCAGTTCAGTGCAGTCAGCCCTGGCGAGCGGCGGTGTGATCATCCTGATCACTTCAGCGGGAAGTGCATTCGGCGGAGTTCTGCGTGACACCGGCATCGCCGACTCGGTGGCCGGTTTGGTGCCGGCGAATCAATCGCTCCTGCTGATTCCGATCGCGTTCCTGATCACGGCTGCCGTGCGGACGGCACAGGGTTCGGCGACCGTGGCGATGATCACCGCCGGGGGAATTGTGGCACCAATTGCCGGTGCGGTAGATCTCGCGTTTCACCCGCTCTACCTTGCCCTGGCGATCGGTTGCGGTTCGAAACCGATTATGTGGGCGAACGACAGCGGCTTCTGGATCATCGGCCGGATGTCGGGAATGACGCCGGTCGAAACGTTTAAAACGGTCAGCGTCATGATGATCGCGATGTCGGTCGCGGGGTTGATCACGGTTTTGGTGGGAGCGCTGGTTTTCCCGATGGCATAGGGGATTCCTCGACTTCGGGGGCTGGTGTGATAGGTTGTAAATCAAAGGAAAAGTTGCAATTACTTAAGTTTTCCTAAATACTGGAAGGGATCGTTTACCTGCCGAAATATGCCTGCCGACACCCCCAAATACACCGAAGAACAGATTAAAACCCTGGAACCGCGGGAGCATATTCGCCTCCGCCCGGGAATGTATATCGGTAAACTGGGCGACGGCACTTCCCCGGACGACGGCATTTATGTCCTGCTCAAAGAAGTCATCGACAACTGCATCGACGAGTATGTGATGGGCCACGGAAAGATTCTCCAGATCGAGATTGATGAAAAACTCGTGCGGGTGCGGGACTACGGGCGCGGCATTCCGCTTGGCAAACTGATGGACTGCGCTTCCATCATCAATACCGGCGCGAAGTACGATTCCGAGGCTTTCAAAAAATCAGTGGGCCTGAACGGCGTCGGTATCAAGGCCGTGAATTTCCTGTCCGGATTTTTCGAAATCCAGAGTTTCCGTGACAAGCAAACCAAGGCGATCGAGTTTGCACAGGGGAATGTGACCGACGAAACGAAGAAGGCGCGGAAGACTACGGAGAAAAACGGGACGGTCGTTGCGTTCGAGCCCGACCAAGAAATTTTCGGGGAATTCAATTGGGATATGGCGACGGTCGAGACAATGATGCGCAACTACGCGTACCTGAACACCGGCCTGACGCTATCGCTCAACGGGAAGAAGTTTAAAAGCGAGAACGGCCTCCTCGATTTGCTGAATGAAAACCTCGGGGAAAGCAAAGCTGAGCCGATTTACCCGATCATTCACCTCTCCGGGAAGGACATCGAGATCGCTTTCACTCACACCGAGCAAAATGGCGAGGAATACTACTCGTTCGTGAATGGCCAGCACACCACGATGGGCGGCACGCACCTCGCTTCGTTTCGCGAAGGGCTGGTCAGCACGGTGCGAACTCATTTTAAAAAGCAGTACGACGCCCCGGACGTCCGCGGAGGCATCGTGGCGGCGGTCTCGGTGAAAATTGAAGATCCCGTTTTTGAGTCCCAGACCAAGACCAAACTCGGCTCGACGCACATGGCTCCCGAGGGCGAGACGATTCGGACTTACGTCACCAATTTCATCGGTCAACAACTCGACAACCTGCTCCACCGTCAGAAAGAAACGGCGGAGAAGATGCTCGATAAAATTCAGCGTTCCGAGCATGAGCGGAAAGAGCTGAAGGGCATCAAGAAAATGGCGAGAGAACGCTCCAAGACAGCGCGGCTCCACAACAAGAAATTGCGCGATTGCAAGGCCCACTAC
>JABDJT010000412.1 GCA_013003335.1 Verrucomicrobiales bacterium
CAACAAGGTCCGCCGATGCAGGGATTTTCGGGTGAGAAAATTCATCGAATCGCTCCAAAAATACCGGGAAACCGCGCACAGGGTCAAGCACCGCCACAGCTACGAGGCCGCACCTTCCGTCCCGGTCGGAATTTTGGATTCCTTGTCTCCGGTTGAGTCCGTCGAATCCGGATCGTCCGGCTCAGATTTCTTTCGCGCCATCACGCGCCTGAATTTACGGGCATCTGCAATGACCCGATCGTCCGACCCCTTCCCCATCAGGACCGAAATCCAGCGAAGATCCGGGCTGTTATCGAGCATCACTTTCACCATCATCGTCAACGGCACGGCGAGAAACATTCCAACCGGTCCCCAGATGTAGCCCCAGACCAGGACAGACAAAATCACGACCACGGTCGAAATTCCGAACCGGTCCCCGAGTAGCATCGGCTCGAGAAAATTCCCGATCCCGATATTGATGATCAGGTAGCAGAGAAAGACGGCGAATGCCGGCCAGAATCCATGCTCCAGCAGGCCGAGCACAATCGGGGGAATCGCCGCCAGGATCGAACCAATCGCAGGGATGTAGTTGAAAACGAATGCGACCAATCCCCAGAGCAGGGGGAAATCGATATCCAGAGCCATGCAGGCCCCCCAAGCCAGCAGCCCGGTTCCCGCACTGATTCCGGTTTTGATCGCCAGGTATTTCTGAATATCACGCGACGAATTCTGAAATCGCCGCAGGTCCGGGCCGCGTACGCGAATCACGTCCTTCAGCTTGTTGGAAAAGCGGCCCGATTCCGCGAGCACGAAAATCATGATCACGAACACGAAAAATGATTTGGAGGCAACAGACGTCACTTTTCCGAGCAACTCCGTTTGCCCGATCAACTCCACGATTCGATTGGAGTCCCAATACATCTCGAAAACTTCCTTGAAGGTTGGGATCTGCACGTCCTCCGGCGCTGTTGCAGGCGTCGGATCCTGTCCTTCGTCCACGCCAAACCGTTCCCAGAAACCGCTCAGCTTTTTCAGCTGTTCGTCCACTGTCTCGGTCAACTCGGTGGTCTGCGTTCGTAAAATCTCTGCGTATTCATCTTTTTTATCCTGGAAACCGGAAATCACGCCGATGGCGATAAAGACCAAACCTCCCACGATCAGCATGTCGAAGAGGATCGTCAGCAAAATTGCCAGTGGACGAGGCACACCGCGATCATGGACCCAGTTCAAAATCGGCAAAGACAAAATCGCGAGGAACAGGCCGAGAGTGACCGGCACGAAGAGCTCAGAGGCCGCTTTCAGACCCGCCACGATGAGAACGATACACGCCAGCGACAACAGAACGTTGAATCCTGTTCCGACCGGTTTTTTCACTCCCAGACCACTTGCCATCGAATCGCACAACATCCTGCGAAACCCCAGCTGCCACAACCAAAAAAACCGCCCGATTGGGCTAGCTCAGGCGGTTCACGAACCAACAGGGTTCATTCGCAAAACCAACCCTGTTGGATCGTTCCAGCCGAACATTTCTTTTACAAACACTTTGCAAGGCCCTGACAACCTTTTCCAAATCCGCATCACGGTAACGATGGAATCTGAAAATCGAACCTGAACCGGAATCTGAAAATGAAATTAAAATTGCTTCTCACCGCTGCCACGACCCTTTTCGTGGCTCTCACCACCGGCGCTATTATGCTCGAAGCCGGCGAACGATCCTCCAAAACCCGACGCGTCACGGTTGAAGCCGTAGTCGAAGTTGAAACCAAAAACGCCACGCCGCTGACTCGCGACGAAGCCGTTGAATCGGCCCTCGAATGGCTCATTTCCCGGCAGCAGGAAAACGGAGGCTGGGGCCCCGGTCACGTGGCGGCTGGAAAAGTAGAACGCGTCACAGTCGGGAACACCTGCATCGCCCTCCAGGCACTCAGCAAAGCGGGAAACAGCCCAACCAACGGGAAATATAAAACAGAGGTCGAACAGGCCGTGAAACTGGTCGTGGCTGAAATTGAGGAGTCGGACCACGACTCACTCTTCATCAGTGATGTCCGCGGCAGCCAGTTGCAGGCGAAACTCGGGACCTATGTTGATACTTTCATGGCCGCTTCAGTTTTGCCCGAATTTCGTGGAAAAATGGGCGACGAGGAATCCGACCGGAAACTCGACGAAGCCGTGGAAAAGGTGCTCTCGAAAATCGAAGCCAACCAGGCTGATGATGGATCGTGGAAGAATGCTGGCTGGGCACCTGCCCTCGCCCAGGGCATTGCAGCAAAGTCGGTTAACAAGGCTGCGCAATACAACTACGCAATCGACGAGACCGTCCGGGTCCGGGCGGAAAAGTTGAGTCGTGATAATTTTGATCGAAAAACCCGTCGGTTTTCCGCTGCCGGATCTGCCGGAATCGAGTTGTATGCCGGCTCTTCGAACCTTCAAGCCATGCAGGATTCCTCGAATACGAACCGCCGGATGGTGCCGGGACTGAAACTTCAACTGACCGAGGCAGACGACGAAGAAACTCGCATTCTCATTGAGAAGAAATTGCTGAATATCGCTCAGGCGGAATCTGATTTGCGCGCTGCGCGTGACGCAGTGGTCGGCCGGATTGCCGATCCGAAATTTGTCGCCGGATTCGGCAACAATGGCGGTGAGGAGTTTCTCAGCTACGTCAATATCGGCGAAAGCCTGAAAGTAGAAGGTGGCATACCCTGGCGGGAATGGAATTCCAGAATGATCGCCAACATGACACGCTCCCAGGCTGCCGACGGCTGTTGGAAGGGCAAACACTGCATCACCGGCGGCACGTTCTGCACGGCAACCGGTATTCTCGTATTGCTGATGGACCGGGAAACCGACAAGCCGCCAATCGATCTGACCGCCACGGATTAACTTCCCGTTCCTCCACGCAACACCTCCCGCGATCCAACAGGGTCTGTTCGCCAAACCAACCCTGTTGGATCGAATTTTTCGGGATGCGCTCCTGCTCTTTTGCAGTCATGTTCGGCGCCGAAACATGATTCTCTCCGACGCCGAAATTCTTGCCGCCCTTGAAGACGGAAATATTGTAATCGAGCCCTACGACCGCGAACGGCTCGGGACAAACAGTTACGACGTCCGCCTTTCCAAACATCTTGCGACGTATCAAAACCGCGTGCTGGACGCGAAACGACACAACGAGATCGAGCACTTCGAGATCCCGCCGGAGGGATATGTTCTGGAGCCGCAAATCAATTACCTCGGCTCAACCATCGAATATACCGAGACGCATCACACCGTCCCTTTTCTCGAGGGAAAAAGCAGCGTCGGCCGACTTGGGATCGATATTCACGCGACCGCCGGGAAGGGCGACGTCGGTTTTTGCAATCACTGGACCCTTGAGATTTCCGTGAAGCAACCCGTCCGGGTTTACGAAGGCATGCCGATTGGGCAATTGATCTATTTCAAAGTTGATGGCGAAGTCCTGAATCCCTACAACAAGAAAAAATCGGCAAAATACAACGATCGGACGGAGCTTCCGGTGGAATCGATGATGTGGCGGAACGATTTTTGAATTGCAGTTGCCTACTCAGAAAGAAAACTTTCCAGCTTAGATACGTCGTATTTTCTCACGTCAATCAAAACGTCTAAAATAAACAATTTTAACCGCACAATTAATTTCTCTTTCTCATCATTTGAGACCCCCCACTTCAAATCATTGTCCGTTTTTCGAAACCGTTTTTGCGCAAAGGTAAGCCCACCACAAAATAGCGACACCATTTTCGCGTATTCCCGTCACCTTGACCCCGGGTTAACGGCAATGGAGATTAGAAACGCTCCCGCCTGACAGAAACACGAAACTATTTTCCTCCGGCACGGCATGATTCAACGGTCGATTCCCATTCGATATGAACACCGCATCGCGTTCACTCACGGTGCGTTCGACGCGCAAAATTTGACCCTGCGCGATCTCGTAGCCGATTCCCGCGAATTCGGCGGCGTCAGCAAGGTGCTGGTTCTGATGGATGACGGCCTACTGGAAAGCAACCCGGGCCTGCCGGAGAAGATTTCGAATTATTTTGCGAAACACAGCGACACCCTGAATCTCGTGCATGACCCGATGATTCTACCGGGCGGCGAGGCCTGCAAAAATGACTGGTCGCTGGTGGAAAAGATTTGGCAGGCGATTGAATTTCACAAGATCTGTCGACACTCCTACGTGATCGCGATCGGCGGCGGGGCATTTCTCGATTTGGCAGGGTTTGGCGCGGCGACGGCACACCGCGGGATCCGGCTGATTCGCATGCCCACGACCACGCTGAGTCAGGGAGACGGCGGGGTTGGCGTAAAGAACGGGGTAAATTATTTTAACAAGAAGAACTGGGTTGGAACTTTCTCTGTCCCATTCGCCGTGGTGAACGATCTCGAGTTTCTTCGAAGTTTACCGGATCATGCCTGTCGGGACGGTATCATTGAGGCGATCAAGGTCGCTCTGATCCGCGACAAGCCGTTCTACGAGTATTTGGAAAGTCACGCCTCTGAACTGGGGCGACTGGAGACGGAACCCCTGGAAATCGCGATTCGGCGAAGCGCGGAAAATCATGTCGATCACATCGCGACGAGCGGGGATCCGTTTGAGTATGGTTCGGCGAGGCCGCTGGATTTTGGGCACTGGGTGGCGCACAAATTGGAACAGATTTCAAATTTTGAGGTGAGCCACGGGGAAGCGGTCGCAATTGGAATGGCCGTGGATTTGGTTTACTCGAAACGGATCGGCATGCTGGATGCTCAAACGGCTGAGCGGGTGCTTCAGTTGATCGAGACCACAGGATTTGTGTTGTGGTCCAAATTTCTTCAATCGGAAAGCGCGGATGGGAAGCCCATGATCCTGGCCGGGTTGGAAGAATTTCGCGAGCATCTGGGCGGTCAGTTGACGATCACCCTCGTACCCGAGATCGGTCGAAAGGTGGAGGTTCACGAGATGAACGAAAGATCGGTCCTGGAAGCTCTCGGGGAACTCGCGGAACGAAACCGCGTCAAAACCGAATCAACCGTCTGATTCGAAGGACTGGCCCTGATCAATCCAGGTTTCGATCCCGTCCGTGTAGAAATAGATCGTGGTAAACCCAGCTTTCATGAATTCCCCGACCGCGTAAGGGGTATTCATTCCGGCATCTCCGTCGATGCTGCCATAAACGAGAACCGGGGTCGAACTATCGATCGCGGCAATTTCCGCGGGAAAACTCTCAAACTGAAAGTCGTAGTGGGAGGCATTCGGCAATCTTGACCGGGAGAATGCCTCCACATCGCGAATATCAACGACCATGAGATTGGGATTTCGCTCCAGCAAGGAGGCGGTTTGCAGCGTATCGAGTTCGTATACCTGCTGAAGCATATCTTCTGCAGAATAAGGCTCGTACGAGATCGTATTTTTCGGACCGCCACTTCTCTCACATCCCGCAGTGGCCACCAGAACTGCGGCAACAAGATAGATTTTGAGTTTCCAATTGATCATCTAACTTGAAACGGGGAATGAATCTTAATCCTTGGGGAAAATCGACTCTCGTTGAGGTCTTGCAAGCGGGAACGAAAAAACAGAGTTGATTCGATCAACCCACCCTGTCAGTTCAGTTTTTTGACCGGACCCCAAAAAAAAACCACCCCGCGAACGGGGTGGTTAATAATATAAACTGGCAGCGTCCTACTCTCACACGGCCTATCGCCGCACTACCATCGGCGCTACAGCGTTTCACTTCCGGGTTCGGAATGGGACCGGGTGGTTCCACTGCGCTATGACCACCAGAAGCCTGCCCCGAGATTTTCCACGGGGCCGGATTCTACCGGCATTTCACGAGTGCCTTTCATCAAACTTTCCATTGAGGAATGGGGATGATTTTCTGACAACTGCATAGGGGATAAACGTCTGATTGACTGCAATTTTGCGTTTTACGAGTTTTGCTTTTGAAGCGTCGGCCTGGACAATGCTCTCAAAGAATCAACGGTATAAAACCAGATTAGTTCAAAGAAGAGATACTGGAACAAGCCAAACGGATGATTAGTACTACTGAGCTGCACACATTACTGCGCTTCGACCCGTAGCCTATCGACGTGGTCGTCTACCACGATCCTTCAGGGAAAATTTATCTTGGGAATAGCTTGGCGCTTAGATGCTTTCAGCGCTTATCTGTTCCGTACTTAGCTGCCCAGCGATGCCCCTGACGGAACAACTGGAACACCAGAGGTACGTCAAACCCGGTCCTCTCGTACTAGGATTTGAACCCCTCAATTTTCCTACGCCCACAGAGGATAGAGGACCGAACTGTCTCGCGACGTTCTGAACCCAGCTCGCGTGCC
>JABDJT010000420.1 GCA_013003335.1 Verrucomicrobiales bacterium
TCCGGGTTGTCATCACCCATCGCAAATTCCCGGCGAATCACATCCTGCTCGCGGTCGAACTCCTCCTTCGGCAGCTGTGCATCACCGACAACATCGCAAAGCACATCGAGGCATGTCTCGAATCCATCAGCCGGGGCATCGATCCAGTAAACCGTGCGATCAAAAGAGGTGTAGGCGTTGATATATCCGCCCGCGGCCTGGACCTGTTGAGCGACCTCGCTGGCGTCGCGAGTGGACGTTCCCTTGAAAAGCATATGTTCGAGGAAGTGCGACATGCCCGCCCCGAGCCAGTGGTCTTCGTGAATTGACCCCGTGCGAACCCAGGCCTGCAGGCTCACCACCGGAGCGGAATGATCCTCTTTCACGATGACCTCGAGGCCGTTTTCCAGAGTCCACACCCGCGCCGTGGTCCGGGGAAATTCAATTGCGACACCCCCTTCGGTAACGTTTTCGCTCACGCTTTGGGCTTGGTCGCGGGTTGATTCTGCCGGTCGGGAAACTCCAAATCATCCCCTTCCCCGGCAGTCGCTTTCGGCCGGAATGGCGCAGTCAATTCCTCCTCCAAGTCGAGCACACCCGCAAAATCTTCCGGCGAATCCTCAGCCGATTTTCCGAATGCACCCACTTCAATCAGCTGAAACACCATCGAACCAATGTCCTCCCCGCAACTGACTCCCCAGCTTTCCAGAACTGTGAACGCCATCGGCCCGAATTCCTTTGTCGCGTGGTCCCGCACGCCCTCCAGCAATTGCGGTCCGGTGACATGCCTCAATTCCTCGGCTTCATCCGATTTTATCCGCTGGACCGTAAAATCCAACGCATCACGCAGAAAAAGATACGCATCCTGATCAAAGCGCTGGTCACGGGCGCGGATCAGTTTGACGGCTTCTTCAAAGCGGATTTTCTGCATGTCTCCACTTCATCAAAACGCGACGCCACGTCAAGAGCGAATGCACCTCATTCGGGTGTGAAGCGTAGATTTTTCGAAAACCGAACCCGCAAGGTCAGAAGCTACTGAATCGTTTCAAGGACAGGAATCACGTGTCCTCCGCGATGAAAATCCGCGCCCGGCGGCAACGGCGTTTCCAGGCTCGCAGGCCTTCGCCTTCCTCCTTCACCACCGGCTCGGCGCCGCCCTTTCCAACAGCTAAAATCCGTTCGGAGTTCACGCCGCATTTTTCCACCAGCAAGGTCCGGATCGCATTGGCGCGCTGCTGGGACAGTTCGAGATCGACTGCCGGGTCGGAGCCCGGGCTCACGTGAGCCTGCACGATGACCCGGTGATTCGGGTAGTGAATCATCTTGGCACACGCACGGTGAAGATCGGCCTCAAATTCTTCAGGAATCGTGGCCTGGCCCGTGCCGAAAATGACCGGTTTTTCCAAAAGCGTGCCGGTGATGTTTTCCGACAGCCGCTCCCAGTCCGCCGCGCTCAGTTTCCGAAAATATCGCTGCCCGCCCTTGGCCGCCAAGGGATCAGGGTTTCCCGCATTCGGAGTCGAAAAGGCCAGGTTCACGTTCGACAGGAAAGTGGAGTTTAAGACCGTGCGGGGATTTCCGTTCAACGGATCGCCCGTCAGATCATTCACGTCGATGAGAATTTGGGTGATCGCGCTGACGGAATCGGCCAGGCGAAGATTGCGGCTGTTCTCGTTGTGATCGAGAAAGCGAATCCCGGCCAGCATGGCCTCCGCGTTTTCCTTCGATTCACCGCTGTCGTTCTTCGCGAGATTCTTAAAGGCTTCCTGGTTGTTCAGGTAAAACTGCAACGACTCGAAATACGCGTTCGTCACCTCCTGAGCAATCTCCGGATTTTGCGCCACAAGATCCCGCGAGGCAATCGCCACATCGATCACGATTCCCCGTGCGGCTTTGGTGTCGATGAGCCGCTTTGATTCGGGGATGTTTTCCAGCGCACGCGATACAAGCGGCTCCCAAAGCACCGCAAAATCCACCTCGCCTGCGGAAAATTTCTGGTAGGCGGCATCCGCGTCATTCGTCCGCATGGTATCGATGTTCGGCAGAAGTGCCTCGATCCCGAAATGTGAGATTTGCGATTTCAGCAAAAACTCGGACGGGGAGAAACCGACAAATGCGCCCTTCAATTCCGGGTTTTTCAAATCGTCGAGCGACTTGATCTTCGTTTCGTTCACGAGCAACGCGTCCCCGCCGTAGGATTCATCAATGCCAAAGAGGATCACGCCCGGGTAGTTTGATTCCCGCGCATTGACGAGAAAGCTATCAATCGTGGCGCAGGCGATATCGCATTTGCCGGCAGCCATCGCGTCGAATCGCTTCCTGAAATCCGGCTCCATCACAAACCGGGCTCCGATTTCTTTTTCGGCCAGCTTTTCGTAAAATTCCGGCGACCGGAAAATCAGATAGCCCAGCCACTCATCGCCCATGATGGTGATCTGATGCTTGATTTTCGCCGCGTCACTCGTGGCCACGATCCGGTTGGCCCGATCTTTTTCTTTCCGGAAATTTTCCGTCAATTTCCACCCCACCATGCCGAGCAGGGCGAGAATGCAGATGGCAACAAACGCTTTTTTCATGAACTGATTCCTGGCAACTGTCCACCTTTCACTGCTTCCCTCCTCCAGGTGCCGGCGGCAGCGGGATTTTCGTCTTCTCAATCATGTCCATGTCGGACTGCGTAATTTCAATATCCGCGTCATCACCGATTTCGGCATCAACTTTGGCGAGACCGGATGCAAGCTCCTCTTCATCGCTGGCATGGTAATACCGCGTCGCAGCGGGCCGCATGTAATCCCCCTGCCCGTGAAATCCGATCCCCACGACCTCGACAACGGCGTTGCGCAGTTTCATGATTTCCTCCATCACCCCGCGATCCCCACGACGATCGACCGTTTCTTTTCCGTCGGTGAAAACAATCACGACATGCCGCTCATACGGCGAATGCTTGGTACGGCGCTCGGCGATCTGGCTCTGCGCGATCTTCAGGCAGTCACAAATCGGAGTCTTGCCGTAAGCGGTAACTTTCGCGACGTGGTCCCGCACTGCTTGCCGGTTTTCGGCCCCGAGCGGGACGGCCAGCCTGGCCTTGCCGGTTTTGAAATCGATCAACGCGAGACTGTATTCTGGCGGAAGGGTATCCAGCCAGGCAGTGAAGGCATTTTTCGCCTGCTTCAATTTTCCCTTGTCCGCCATCGAGCCGGAGTTGTCGAAAATGATCGTGATCGCCGTGGCCGTCTGGGCCGACTCCTCCGAATCAAGCGATTGATCAAGGTCATCGGCAGTGATCGTCCAAATCGGGAAAGCAAGCAGGGCGGGCAGAAAAAGTCGTTTCATAATCATTCAGTTCTCCTTTTCGATCCAACAGAGTTCGTTCGACGAACCAACCGTGTTCATTCGTTGTTACTGCAAATCATCGATCCCGAATTCCACGGGGATCTCGGCTTCGACGGCGAAGATAAACATCTCGCCGCGCATGTTTGCTTTTCGTTCGTCCGGCGTTTTCGGCTTGTCGTTCACGGGTGAAGAAATGCCCATACCCTTCACATCGAAGCGGGACAAATCGATCTCGTCATTGGTGTAGCCGTGTTCTTCGCGCAGATATTTCGCGTAGGCCCGCTTTACGGCGAATGCACGTTCGTAGCTGAGCTGGTCCGCCGAATTCACGACCTGCTCGACTTTGGGCAACTGCATTTCCTTGAACTCGTTGGTTCCCGGAACCCGGCGCTTGTAGGTCTTTTCTCCCTGCTTCGTCTTCGCGACGACGAAGTTGTAGAAAAAGTTGTCGGAGTGCCCTCGCAGCTGCACCACCGCGCCGCCATAGCGGGTCACTTTTTCATGAAGGGTGTCGAAAATGTCCTTGTGGTTCTGCCACTGAATTTCCGAAGTGTTGGCCGGGAATTGAAACGCCGACGAGAAAAGCAGGCTGGCATCTTCCGACTCCGCCGCTTTCCGCACGGCCTGGGTCGAGGTAAACGCTTTCGGCGTTCCCATCGTGCCTTTCGTAATCGACGGCCCGGAGCCGCCTCCAAAGTCGGTCGCGAAATTCCAGCCCGCCGTTTTCGGGACCACGGCTTTCGAAACGAAACCGGTAGCGAGATAGTAATTCTGAATCCGCTCGCTACTCGGCACATACCCAACCGGATTCCGGTCATTCGAGAAAAAATCGATGTTGCCGGAAACGCCCGCGAGTTCAAGATCGACTCCGACCCAGGCGATGTAATCATTCACCGCGCCCGCATCAAGCAGGAATATCTCCGAAAGCGGCTCGCATTTCTTTTTGAAGGCCGCGACCTTGCCTTTGTCCGCCGCATTTTTCTTCGCAATGTTCGCGATCTCGGCCTGGAAATTAGCCTGCTCCTTCAGCTGTGCACTGACAAAGCCGTGCACGATTTCACGATAGTCCTTGAAAAAATCCGCCCGCACCGCATACACGTCCGCGATGACCCGGGAGGCCGTCCGCGTTGAGAGAACCGGCTTCGCGCCCTTCACGCTGTCTTCCGCGCCAGTGCCCACTGTGCCTCCGGCGGTCAGCGTGAGGATATCGGGAAAAATACACGCCGCACCGGAAATGGAACTGTCCTCCCGAAACGCACCGGCCGGATCCTGTACCTTCTGCGCGTCATCGGTCAGGGTGATGTCGCGGACATATTTGATATTCACGTCCCCCGGTTTCAAACCCGCGTCTTCCAGCAGGACCTGCACGAGATCGACGTGAGGCCCGGCATTTTGCACCACAATGGTTTTGCCCTTCAAATCGGAGAGTTTCTCGATGTCCTTCGCGACGAAGCCATCGGCTCCCGTCGACCAGGAAAGCTGGAAGATCACAACCGGCTCGTAATCCGCGCCGAGTTCCGCGAGCGCTTCACTGGCGAGATTGATCATCCCGGCCGTGCCGCGCAAAAACGGTGAATGACCCGAGACGTAGTTTTCCACCTGCTTGTCGAAATCGTCGACCAGTTCAAGGTTGGCCGGCACACCCATCGCCTTCGCAAGGTCCGAGCCGGAATTCGATTTCATCCCGCCGTTCGACGAAACTGTCACGCCATCGGCTGCCCATGTAATGATCGGGATGTTTACAGCGCCCTTCGAGGGATTCACTTTCCCGGCCTTCGTCGATTTTAAAAATCCGGAGGATTTGTAAGGCTTGGCCGGTTCGACGTACTCGACTTGAGCCAGAAGGGGGATCGAAATTGCCGAAGCGGCAAAGAGAGACAGGACAGACAGCAACGCGGGCAACTTTTTCGATTTCATGATTCCGTAACGTGACCCGATCCTATCGAAAATCCAGCAACGGGCGATTATAAATGCAGGGCGGGTTTGTAAAAAACCGTGAGATTCTCTCAATCACCTCACTCGCCGGCGGTTTTCGAACAGGATTTGCTGAATTCCTTCCGGCTTCTTCTTTTGCGCGGCGATTCGAGCGGTGAGCTGAATGTGCAACTCATTGATCAGGTCCGCCTTCGATTTGTCAGCCGCAAGATTATTCAACTCGGCGGGATCGGTTTCGTGATCATACAATTCGATTCCTTCCGTGCCACGCTCGCCCCATTCCGTGTAGCGATAGCGCGGGGTGCGGAGGCTGTAGCCGTTCGCGTATTGGGAAAGCGCCGAATCGCGGGGCGTCGCGGAGGCATCAGCCAGGACGGGTGACAAATCGACCCCGGACAGGTGATCCGGCGTTTTCAAACCGCAGCGAGCAGCCAGAGTCGGGTAAAAATCGACCATCTCGACCGGGCAGTTGGACTCCGCTCCTTTTTCCGCCTGATCCGGATCGGCGATGATCATCGGGACGCGCGTGGCGTTCTCGAACAAAGTGGTTTTCTGCCAGTGCCCGTGCTCGCCCATGTGGTAGCCGTGATCCGAGGTAAAGGTCACCACCGTGTTTTCGGCGAGGCCGGTTTCCTCCAGCGCGTCGAGCACCTTTCCGATCTGCGCATCGGCGAACGTGATCGAGGCGTAGTAGGCCTGGATCACTTCGCGAGCGGTTTCATCCGGCAGATCGATCTGGTCTTTTTTCCGTCGAATCGAATTCAGCGCAGGTTTCGGAATCGTTTTCCCGTAGCCCTCCGGCACCTCGGGAATCACGATTTTGTCGAGCGGATACATCTCGAAATATTTTTTCGGCGCGACAAATGGCGTGTGCGGGCGAAACAGCCCAACCGCGAGGAAAAACGGCCGGTTCTCTTTTTTGTATCGCTCCAATTCCGCGACCGCCGCGTCGGCGATCATACCGTCGGTTTGTTCTTCGTCCGTACCGTCGGCCGCCAGCCAACTCAGCGTTCCGCCGAACTGCATCGGCCGCAGCGTCTTGATGATCGGCTCGTCCTCCACATCCCGGCCGCGCGGATTGATCGTGTAGTTCCACGAATAGGGATCGTCGTGGCCGCTCGTCCCGATGTGTTTCGGAACGTTGTAGTGATAAATTTTCCCGATCCGCGTCGCGAAATAACCGTTGTCTCGAAAGTGCTGTGACATCGTTTTCACATTGGGCAAATGCTCGCGGATGTAGATCGCGTTTCGGTGGATCAGCGTTTGATCCGGATACATCCCCGCCATAAACGATGCCCGGCTCGGTCCGCAGAGCGGATACTGGCAGTGCGCGTTTTTGAAGAGCACCCCGCGTCCCGCCAGCTTGTCGATGTTCGGCGTTTTCACCTGCGGATGGCCGTAGCTGCCGATGTCGCAGTTCAGGTCATCACAAATGATGAAAAGGACGTTTTTTTTCGGTGATTCGTTTTGGGCCAATCCGGGCACTGCGAGTGCAGCCAGCAGGAAGGGGAAAATCAAATATTTCATGCACGATTATTGGCGGAATAAGTGGCCGCGTCAGCGAAAAACGAACGAATAGGGTTGGTTTGGCTAATGAACCCTGTTGATTCGTTTTCAGTTGCCGCAGGCCCGGAAAGGCCGTGGAATAGAGGCATGAAATACCGTCTGTTCATCTCCGGCCTGCTGGCTGCGACCGGTTTTCTCCAGGCCGAATCCGGGCCGTTGGAAACGGACCTGCTTATCGTCGGCGCGACGGAATCGGGCTGGGCGGCGGCGATCCAGGCGGCGCGGATGGGAGTGAAGCGTGTCACGATCGTTCATGACGGCGAATGGTTCGGAGGCCAGTTTACCGAACAGGCGCTGGCGTGCGTCGATGAAGACAAGGGCGTCGGGAAAGTCGGCTGGGGCGTGGACTGGCACCCGATGAAGCGGTCATTTCACCGGAGCGGGCTTTTCAAGGAACTGATGGACAAGATCGAGGCGCACAACACGGCCAAATACGGTTCGCCGATGCCGGGTCGGCCGTGGCACGGCCCCTCAACCTTCCGACCTGCGGAGGCGGAGGCGATTTTTCGCGAGATGATCCAGCCCTACATCGATTCGGGGCAGATCCAGGTTTTCTGGAACTGGTATCCGGCCGATGCGACCGTCGAGAAAAACCGGCTGGCACAGGTTGAATTTTTACCGCTCGACGAGAATGAGGGGACGCTTCTGGTTCGTCCGAAACTCACGATCGACGCTTCGGACTGGGGGGAGGTGATCCAGGTTTCCGGCGCGGCCTACGAAGTCGGGCCCGATCCGAAATCCCGATACAACGAGCCGAGCGCGACGGAGGAAATTGTGCCGAACGAAATGAACCCCATCACCTGGGCGATGATTGTCGAGGAATCGCCGACCGGCGAACCGACGCCGATTCCGGAGCCGCCGAATTTCGATGACCGCAACTATCCGCGAGCCACCCACTTCAGCCGAACGGAATTTGCGAACCTGAAATGGGATCGCAAAACCGGCCTCGGCGCAATTTCCCACTGGCCGGACGGCGGGGCTGAAAATTCGTCGCCCCGACAGCTCAGCGTTTTTTCCGTTCGGCGAATCGTAGACGGCTACTCAAGCAAGGACGGGAAAACGAGCATCCTGCTGAATTACATGAACGGGCAGGATTATCCCCTCACCCGCCTGCCCACGCGCGTCGCCAATACCCTCGAAAAAACTGAGCCCGGAGCCTCGCAGAAAAACATCGTCGAGATGACCCGCGAGCAGCGCGAGATTGTTTTCCAGGATGCGAAGCATCATGCAAAGGGGGTCCTCTATCATTTGCAGAACTTTGTCCACGAGCGTGCGCCGGATAAAACGAACTCATTCCGGAATTTCCGTCTCAGCCGCGAATTCGGGACCGACGACAACCTCCCGCCGAAACCCTACATCCGCGAATCACTCCGCCTGAAAGCGATGTACATGATGCGGGAGCAGGACGGCCGGAATCGGGACGGCGAAACGAAAAAGGCGGCGAAAGAACGGTTCTCGCACGTGATGTATGCCGACGGATTGTTCGCCTGGCAGTTCCATTATGATTTTCATCGGACGGGGCGGACGTATCTTGAAACCGAAGGTGAAAACGGCCCCTGGATCGATTACGAAACGCCCGGCCGGCACACCCGCCACGTCAGCGATCGCTGCGTCTTTCCCGCCCGCAGCCTCGTCCCGATCGAGATGGACGGCCTGCTCGGCGCGCAGGGAAATGTCGGATTTTCCAGCATCGTCAGCGCCGCGATTCGTCTGCACGATCAGCGCATTCACATCGGCCAGGCCAGCGGAGCGATGGCCGCGGTGAGTCTGGCGGAGAATGTGCAGCCGCGGAAAATTCCATACGACGCGGACTTGCTCGAAGCCGTTCGAGCAGGGCTTTGTGGCGAGGAAATGGAAGGTGTGCCGTTGTTGCTCTATCCGTTTCGCGATTTGAAGCCGGAGGACGAATGCTTCGTCGCGGTAAACCGGATGGCAATCGCGGGAGCACTTGAGATTGATCCGCGAAAGGTTGATTTCGAGCCGAAGGCAAAAGATCGGATGGAAAATTGGGAGAAAAAACATTTCGCCGGGGTGAAGCCCGAAACGGATCTCCGCGTGCCGGATATGTCGCGCGGCGACTTGGCCCGCTTTTTCTGGGAACTGACCGGAAAATCCGCGACGTTTCCACCGCGAAAATCGCCGACCGACGCGGACGGAGACGGCATTCCCGACATCGATGACGCTCTGCTTTTCAAGCCAAACGATCCGATCGAGTGGAAAATCGAAAAACCAAAACTCACCGCGCAGAACGATGGCCTCGTCGACAATTCCGTGCCCGAGGAGGGCCGCTGGTTCGATTTTGCCGGGCCGGGCGTGCCGGAAGCGGAGGGCTTCGAGCGGGATTCGGGCGCGAAGTGGGACGACACCGGCGGATTCGGCTGGAAGCGCGATATCTCCAAAAACGCCCGCCGCCGAAATGTCTATCCCGAGATTCAGCGGGACGCCTTTCTCTTCACCCGCGAGGCCGATACCTGGGAATGCTGGGCCGGAAAAGGCATGTATCGCGTCACAGTTTGCGTGGGCGACTCCGGCCACGATCAAGTCGGTCAAAACGTGACGATCGAAGGCAAACCGGTCATTCAAAACGTCTCGACCGTCGCCGGTCAATTTCACGAATCCACCATCGACGTCGAAGTGACGGATGGCTACCTCACCGTCGAAATCGGAAAACCGGAAGGCGGTTCGAACACCTGCCTGAACTGGCTGACATTTCTGCGGACGAAAAAACTGAAATAACGAACCAACAGGGTACGTTCGCCAATCAGACCCTGTTGGTTCGTATTTTCTGAAATGAGTTCCTTGTCCGAATCTTCTGTCCCACCCGATTTCTGGACGCAGCCCGGAATCGATTTCCGGCTGAATCCAAAGGTCGCGCTCGACACGGACGGACTGGCAGATTTCGTGAAAACAGAAGTCGGAATTGATTCGGCAGTCATCATGGCCACCTCCGGCACGCAGCGCGCGGGGCCGAAATTTGTCATCCTCGAAAAACGGGCTCTCCTCGCCTCGGCGGCAGCGGTGAACAGCCATCTTGGCCTCGAAAAAGAAGATCGCTGGCTCGCGCCACTGACCCTGTTTCACGTCGGTGGCCTGGGAATTTTCGCGCGAGTCCACCTGGCGGGATGTCGGGTTTTCACCGTCGATGATCCGCTCAAATGGGATCGCACGGGTGGCGATTATTTGGCGGCCTGCCGCGAACATTCGATCACCGTGACCGCTCTGACGCCGGTTCACTTGCACGATCTCGTAATCGAAAACGGCCATCGTGCTCCGGAATCGCTGCGGGGAATCCTGATCGGCGGCGGAGCCATTTCCGAAACGCTCGCCACTCGCGCTCTCGAACTGGGCTGGCCCATCTGGGCAACCTACGGCATGACCGAGGCCTGTTCTCAAATTGCAACTGCCACAGATCCGTCCGCCGCTGTTTCCGGTTGGCTCCCGGTTTTACCCGGATGGAAGACCCAGACCGACCCGAAATCCGGTCGACTTTCGATTCGTAGTGATGCTCTTTTTTCCGGGTACGTGACGCGGAATGATGCCGGTAATTGGCATTGGGATCGGCCGTTCGACGGGGAAGGGTGGTTCGCAACAAGCGATTCCGTGGAGATTGATGGGTCCGGAAATCTGCGTTTCAAATCCCGGCTGAGCGACGAGGTAAAATCGATGGGTGAACTCGTCTCGATCGCCAAACTGGAACGCGCGATCCAGGAATCCGGAGCCGTCGGGGTTGTGTTTCCGGTCCCCGACGAGCGGCGGGGCCATCGGTTCATCGCGGTCGTGGAGCAGGGAGAAGGGGCGTTTTCTCTCGACGCGGTGAACGCGAATCTCGCGCCGTTCGAGTGGATTGACGAAGTGATCGAACAGGAGGAGTTGCCGCGCACGGTGGTCGGAAAGATCGCGAAAGGGGAACTGCGGGAAATTCTGAACAAAAAAATGTAACCGTGCCGACCGCTTTTCAGTCTATCCTAACAATGATGACCGATTCTTCTCCGCCGCCGCTGCCGCCGAAGGTCCGTCTCCGCGCTGCGCTGCGGAACCTGCTTTTTATCGGGCTTCTCGCCGGAGTAATCGGCTATGCCATTTCCCAACTGTGGAAACCGGAAACAGTGCCGTCTGTTTCAATTCCAAATGACGGAGCGGAAGTCATTGCCAGGCAGGTCGACCAGGCGATTCAGGCGGAATGGACGAAAGAGAACCTCTCGCCGGTCGGGAAAGCGGATGAACTGACGATCATGCGACGGCTGGGACTGGCGCTGACCGGGTCGGTGCCGTCGCTGGAGGAAATCCGGCAATTTGAGAGCCAGAACGAGACGGAACGAATCAAGTGGTGGGTGGCTCGCCTGCTCGATGACCGGCGCACGTCAGCTTACCTCGCAGAGCGCTTCGCCCGGGCCTACGTGGGCGTGGAAAACGGTCCTTTCCTGGTTTTTCGCCGCCACCGAATGGTGCGTTGGCTGGACGACCAGATTCACTCGAACCGCTCCTACGACAAACTGGTTCGCGAGATGATCGCCGCGGACGGGATTTGGACGACGCATCCGGGCGCGAATTTCATCACGGTTACGATCGATCAGAACAACGACAAGGAAGGCCCCGACCAGGTGAAGCTCGCGTCACGGACCGCGCGGGCGTTTCTGGGGGTGCGGATCGACTGCATGCAATGCCACGACGACATGTTCGGCGACCGCTGGAAGCAGAAAGATTTTCACCAGCTCGCGGCATTTTTTGCCCCGGCGAAAGTCGGAGTCACCGGGGTGCAAGACGATGAAAACAACAAGGACCTGATCCACAAAGTTCGATACCGAGGCGACAAGGACGAATCACCCGTCAGCGCTGCCGTGCCATTTCGTCCGGATCTTCTCCCAAAATCCGGGCAGCTCCGCGACCGCCTTGCCGAATGGACCACTCATCCGGAAAACGGGGCGTTTGCCCGCGCGTCCGTGAACCGCGTCTGGGCGATTCTTTTCAATCTTTCGATGACGGAAGTCGTGGATGACATCCCGCTCGACGGCCCTTACCCGGCCGGAATGGAAATTCTCGCGGAGGATTTTACGGAGAGTGGTTACGATTTGCAGCGCCTGATCCGGATCATCGCGGCAACCGAGGCATTTCAAATGGCCAGCGAATCAGCCAACCCGGAAACAAACCCCGTAACCGGACGGCACGAGGAAACCTGGGCAGCCTTCCCGTTGACCCGGCTGCGCCCCGAGCAGATGGCCGGCAGCGTGATCCAGGCGGCAAATCTCGCCGCACTCGATGCGGACGCGCACATCATCAAGCGGATTCAGCGCTGGGCGGAGACCAACGAATTTGTGAAACGCTATGGCGATCTCGGCGAGAACGAGTTCGGCGAGCAGCCGGGAACGATTCCGCAACGGCTCTTGATGATGAACGGCAAGCTCGTCAAAGAGCGAACCGACGTGAACCCGCTCATGAGCGCAGCGACGCGGATCGCGACCCTTTCGAGAGACGACTCAAAAGCGGTCGATTCCGCATTCCTGACAGTCCTGAGTCGGAGGCCGACCACCAAAGAGCACGATCACTTTGTGAAATCCCTGTCCGGGAAAAAAGGCGACAAGCGTTCCCGGGCGATGACTGACCTGTATTGGGCCTTGCTGAACTCGACTGAATTTTCCTGGAACTACTGAAATACGAATCAACAGGGTTGGTTCACCGAACAGTCCCTGTTGCTTCGTATAACTGAAAAACCTGAGCGATGATGAATTTACTCCACGATTACGAATGCGGAACGAGCGACCATTTTTCCCGTCGCACGCTCCTGAAAACGGCGGGCCTCTCTTCGCTCAGTTGGCTGACTCCGATGGCGGACGTGCTGGCAACCAACGCTGAAAAAACACCGGACCTGGCCAAATCAATCATCATCCTCTGGTTGAACGGCGGGCCGAGCCAAATCGACACATTCGATCCACATCCCGGAAAGAAAATCGCGGCGGATTCAAAGGCGATCGAGACTTCGAAGAAAGGCGTTTTCGTGAATGAGCATCTGCCGCAAACGGCGGAAATGATGGGCGATATTTCGCTGGTTCGCTCGGTGGTGAGCCGGGAAGGCGATCACGAGCGGGCGATTTACAACATCAAGACCGGCTACCGGCCTGTTCCCGGCGTCGTGCATCCGGCGATCGGTTCGATTGTGTGTCATGAAATGCCCAGGCCGAACATCGACATTCCCACGCACATCTCGATTTTGCCGGGGCAGTTTCCCTCCCGGGGCGGATTCCTCGGCGCCCAGTATGACGCCTTTAAAATGGGCGATCCAACCCAGCCCGTGCCGGATTTGAAAGCACGAGTCGGAGAGGATCGGCAGAAAGCCCGCCTTGAAAGTCTCGAGGTCGTTGAAAAACGGTTTCACCGCGGGCGCTCGGAAACGCTGGCGAAGACCCGCACGCTTCATTCCGACATGATGAAACAGGCACGGAAAATGATGACTTCCGAGCAACTCGACGCTTTCAACGTGAATGACGTGCCGAAAAGCGAGCGCGAGCCCTTTGGCGACACTCCGTTCGGGCGGGGATGCCTCGCTGCGATCCGGCTCGTGGAAGCGGGAGTGCGCTGCGTCGAGGTGACTCTCAGCGGCTGGGACACCCATGTCGACAACACGAACCTCACGAGCGAGCGGACGAAGATTCTCGATCCGGCTTTTGCTTCGCTGATCAAATCGCTGAAAGATCGCGGTCTGTATGACAACACGGTCGTCCTGTGCGGCGGTGAATTTGGACGGACCCCGCACCTCAATCCGGCCGATGGTCGGGACCACTGGCCCCACGGATTCAGCATGGCGATTGGCGGAGGCGGGATCGCGGGTGGACGGGTGATTGGAGAAACAGATCCGAACGGCGAGAAAAAGGATCCGGCCGGCCGGATCAACGTGCAGGATGTGCACGCGACGATTCAATACGCGTTCGGGATTGAGTCTGATCGCCAAATTATTACGCCCGCAAAACGCCCGATCAAGCTGAGCGACGGGTTCGTGATCGATGAGTTACTCTGATTTCGGAGCCGCCGCTTCCTTCAAGAATTGTTCAGCGAGCGATTGGGCGTGATCCGTTCCATAGCGGTCGCGAAAGCTGAGCATCAACTTGAACATGTCGACAGCCTGCGCGTGCAGTTCGTCGCTCTCTGAAGCACGCTTTTGAATCGAAGCGAAAATTTCGTCGATCGCGGCCTTTTCCGTATCCTGCCGGATGAAAGCGCGCAGCATCCCGTTCAGTTCGGGGTCTTCCGGCGGCTTGCCTTCGCGTTTCGGCGAATTGCCTGCCTCTTCCGGGGCGGGTCGAGACTTGGCTGCATTGCCCCGTTCCGGCGCTGCCGGTGGCCGACCTTTCATCTCACCACGAGGCGCATTCGATGTCATCCGGCTTTTCATCGCGTACTGAGCCCGCTGTTCTTTGAGCCGGTCGATTTGCTGACGTAGTTGGCGGATTTGCATGGTTTGATCGACGGCTAACTCTTTCAATTTTTCTTCATCCGTAGGCAAATTTTGAGCGACCAGCTCCCGAATTTCCTCCGGAGACTGGGGCAGTGTTCCGGAGACTTCTTCGACCAATTCCCGGATCAACGCCTCGTCTTCAGCATTGACGTCAGTGAAGGCGACCGATTTGTGAACTTTGCCGTCTTTCATCAAGATCAGTGACAGCACGGCTTTCCGGTTCAGGGCGTAATTTCCCGGTCCATCGACTCCATCGAGGCTCAGCACGATGGGGCTGGCGAGCCGAAGCGAGCCGTTGACGGCTTTCAGTTTTGTCTCCGCAGCTGTGCGGTCGTCTGAAAGCAGGAAGGTATGCGATTTAAATCCAAGCAGGGAAAATTCGGTGCCGGCGCGATCAAGACCGCGAATGACCGGCAGGCCGTTCCGGGTCAATTCGTGGATAAAAAGAAAGGCTCCCGGTTTTTTTCCGATCGCGGCGGCGGCATCGAACTCCTCGCCGGCACGCGGCCCGACCGGAGCGTAAGCCATCGCGGGCGTGAGCTCTGTTCCGACTGGCGGGCCGGTCTTGATGACCTCCGAAGTCGCTTTTTCCGATTCGGCTTCCTGCGCAAAAACCGGGGTGAAGGAAAGGGCGAGAACGGCAGCGATTCGAAAATTCATGGCTTCCCAATGAAACCGCAAAAGGCCGAAAATGTTTCGGGAACTCCTTGTAACCGAATTACGGAGTCGGCTCGACCGCCATCTCCAGCAGATTTCCGCCATCACGATTCGACAGGGTCGAATCGCTGAACAGGGTCTGCTCGATCGATTCCGGACGGCGAATACGCTGCCTGACCTGCTTCCCTTCCGCAGCCTCGCGGGCTTCCTTCTCGAGCTTCCGCTTTTCCTCCTCGGCATTGATTTCATACAACACCGTGCCGACAGGCGTTTCCGCGAGATTGAATTCGAGGACGGTTTTCATCCGCTGCAGTTTCATGTCTGCGGCGTTCATGGCCCAGAAAGTCACCTGGACGGTTTTGTCTTTCGGAAGGCTGTCGAGCGGAACCATGTCGCGCCACTGGGCAAACTGCCTCCGTGTACCCAGGTTTCGACCGCCGCTGAACACACCATCCACTGAGTTGTTCCAATCCACGAAAACCGAATCCATTTCCGCCATCTCCATCAGGGTCCAGCCATCGGTGCAAACAATCTTGCCGGGCTCCTTTTCGCGGAACGCGATGAGAATCCCGTCGGCCAATCGGTCCGGATCCCGAAGCGTCGCAAATCCGCGGAGGTAAAGCCCGTGCTCCGTGATTCCTGCGCCGATGATTTCCGCCCGGCTGTATTCCAGAACGGTGCCATCGCATTCGAAGTTGCCAAAATCAGCATTCTCCAGCAATGGCGGGTCGAGCAGCCCTTTTTCATTCAGGAAATTGGCCTGTTCAATCAAGAACTCAGCGTTGTGATCGTGTCGCCCGTGTTTCTCAAGCGGGAAGTGATTGATGTAGAGCATGGCAGCGCGCTGCTGGTATCGGGACAATTTCCATTGGTTCATCTTGGTGATCCCGTGGCTCCAAACCGGAATCTGGAGACAAATCCAGGCGACTCCCAACCCAAGTGCGACACGCGTCCGGAATTCCCGGGCCGGTGGATTCGAAGCTCTTTCTCTCCAGGAAAGCAGCAGCCACGCGATCAACACAGTAATCGCCCCGGCCAGGAACACTCCCGGCCCGGCATAGCGTGGCAAAATCCCTTTTTCCCAGCCATGAGCCCCGCGTCCGAGAGCCATGGCACACATCACCAGCACGGCATACGCCGCCATGCCGAACCACGGCAGCAGATTGTCAAATCCGGCGCGGTCCCGGTTTTTACGAAGCAAATACAGGCTGCCACCGATGGCCCCGATGAACAGAACCAGCACGATTCGCCCGGCTTTCGGGGCATATTCGATCGGGTGGGTGAACAGGCGCACGATCGGATTCCCCATCGCAGCGAGGACAAACCGGAACGGCTGCTCGCCGTCCGCGAAATTTTTCAATCCGGGCGGAGTTTCGCCGGGCATTTGCCCGTAGGCGTGAACAGACAAGTTCTCATAGTTCCAAAAGAAATAGGCCAGGACCGTAGCCGTTCCCGCAGCCAGCACACCCCCGGCAAACCACACTCTCGTTTTCAGGCTGCCTAGTTCTTTCAAAAGCAGAGCCATCACAAAAGCGATCGGCCAAAGGACCAATCCATGGCCAAAACTGTGCGTGCCAACCCAGGCGGAGACCAGCACGACGACGAATTTTTTCCAAAGCGGCCAGTCCGCCCGGTAAGCCCAGAGGATAAATCCGAGGCAGGCAAACGGCAGCAGCATCGCGATTTGCACGGCCCACAGAAAATTTTGATATTGAACCGGTGAAAACAGCACGACGTTCATCGCCAGGGCTGTCGCATACATCCACGGCGTCGGACCGAAAGTCTTCCGCAGACCGAAAAACAAGCAGACCGCGCCGGCCACGTAAATGGAGTAGCTCAGCGCGATTTCCCACAACAAATTGCCGCCAGTCAGATCGTTCACCAGAATAATCAGCACGCGCGGCACGATCATCCGATGATCGATGTGTGCCCCGGTCAGGTGCCGGAAAAATTCGGCTCCCCAGGGATTTTCATAATAGTGCTTCAGCAAAACTCCCCGCTCCCAGTCATCCCAAACCGGAATATTGACCGCGTTTGCCAGTACAAAAATGCCCGTCAAAATCGCCGGCGAAAAGACCAGCAAAGTCGTGAGGAGGGTTTGAAGATTGAATTTTTGCCGCATTCCCTTGCCCCGGGGTTCCAGGATCAGCCGGTTTTTATCCGATAATTCACCTCTTCGCGTTGGCGCCAGCGTCCTCCGCAATCGCTGCCGCAAGCCGATCAAAGATGAAAACATGGATAAGGGTGATCGTTGGGGGAATTGTTTTGAGAGTTGAGAAAACCTCTGGTTACTACCCTTTGGTCATTTTTGATTAAAAATCAATGAAATTAAACAATTTCCAGAATGAATAAAACCTTTATCCAATAATATTTGGGACACAAGCGACTGTTTCCTCCGGCTGGATCTTTTCAATTGAGCCTTCGGAAGGCCCATTTCCGCCTTTTAACGTCCAATCGTAGCCACTTCTTAGCCAAACGATCCAACATTGCTGGTTCGCCAAACAGACCCTGTTGATTCGTATCAGATTCGTAAATCAATCGCGGGACTCGTTTTCAGCCCGGAAGTGTGCCAGTTTTCCTTTGCAAGCCGATGACCTCGAACCTGCTCGCCCAACTCGCTACTGAATCCCGATTGTCTGAATCGCGGCGGCGGTTTTTGACAAAATCAGCCGCCGGATTCGGAGGTGTGGCACTTTCGAATCTTGTAGCGGCAGCGGCGAAGCCGAATCCAGTCGCGAAGGCAAAACGGGTGATTTACCTCTTCCAATCCGGAGGTCCGCCGCAACACGACCTGTTCGACTACAAACCGTTTCTCGACAAGGTGCACGGCAAAGAGGTTCCCGACTCCGTTTTCAATGGCCAACGGCTCACAGGCATGTCGGCCGGGCAGGCCTCGTTTCCGGTGGCACGGTCGATTTTCAATTTTAAGCAGCACGGCCAGAGTGGTGCCTGGATTTCGGAGGTGATGCCACATCTTGCGGAAGTAGCGGACGACATTTGCTTCATTAAATCGCTTCACACAGAGGCGATCAATCACGACCCGGCCATCACGTTTTTGCAGACCGGCTTTCAAATCGCGGGTCGTCCTTCAATGGGTGCGTGGATGAGTTACGGTCTTGGATCGGAAAATGAAAACCTCCCGGCATTTGTCGCAATGCTGAGTGGCGCCGGCGGCCAGCCCCTGTACGACCGGCTCTGGGGGCCTGGATTTTTGCCATCAAAGCACCAGGGGGTGAGGTTCCGGTCCGGGAAAGACCCGGTTTTGTACCTGAACAACCCTGACGGGATTTCCGACAAACTTCGCCGCAAGACGCTCGATGATCTTTCGAAATTGAACGGAATCCGGCAGAAGAAGGTAGGCGACCCGGAAATCTCGACCCGGATCGCGCAGTATGAAATGGCCTATCGGATGCAGACTTCCGTGCCCGAATTGACCGACGTCTCCGACGAACCCGATAGCACGTTCCAACTGTACGGCGAAGCCGCCAGAAAGCCCGGCACGTATGCCTACAATGTGTTGATGGCCCGTCGCCTTGCCGAGCGGGACGTGCGATTCATCCAGCTGTTCCACCGTGGCTGGGATACCCACGGCGGTTTGCCGGGCCAACTTCGCGCGCGTTGCAAAGATACCGATCAACCGACGGCGGCACTTTTGAAAGATCTCAAGGAACGGGGCCTGCTCGACGATACGCTGGTGATTTGGGGCGGTGAATTCGGGCGGACAGTGTATTGCCAGGGCGATCTCGGACAAAACAAGTACGGCCGCGATCATCACCCCCGCTGTTTCACGGTCTGGATGGCCGGGGGCGGCGTAAAAGGGGGCCAGACTTACGGAAAAACTGATGACTATTCCTACAACATCGTAGAAGACCCGGTCAGCGTGCATGATTTCCATGCCACGATTCTGCATCTGCTGGGAATCGATCACGAGAAACTGACGTTCAAGTTCCAGGGACGGCATTATCGGCTAACCGACGTGCACGGCCACGTGGTGAAACCACTTTTGACGTGAGCAATGTGCCTAAATGAGCGTCACATTCGTCTGACTTCATACAACCTTGAAGTACGATGAAACCCAAACCACTCAGCCACTCGTTCGAGAAATCGAAACAACCGAGGGTGAAACTCACGCCGCAGGACCGATCATTCGTGCGCCTTGCCGCGGAAATCCTCCAGCAGTCCGAGGATTCCATCGAGGAAACCCTGGTGAAGCAGCGCAAGAAACCGTCTGTTGTCAGCGCGGCCTGATCTCGACCCTGCTTTCTACGACATGATTTCCGTCAGCTCACCGGTGCTGTCGACGAATCCATCGCTCGGCACGCCAAGCCGGTTCAGCATCGTGACGTGCAGATTCGTCAGCGGCGTGTCGGCTCCATAATTCACGAGTTGGCCGTGTTTCAGGCCCAGCTTTTTGCCGCCCGCGAGCATGAGCGGGTAATTTGTGTTGTTGTGGGTGTTGCTGTTCGAACTGCCGTACAACACCATCGTCGAATCGAGCAGATGCCCGCCGTCCCCCTCTTCCGTCGAGCGGAGCCGCTCAAGAAATCCGGTGAGTTTTTCGGCGAGATACTTTTCCCACTTGCCCAGTTTTTCCATACCGCCGGGCTTCCCCGCACCATGGGCGAGATTGTGCAGCGTGCCGCCGAAATCGAGCAGCTGCGGGAATTTCCCCGCCACGGATGTTGCGCCGTTCATGTTGCCGATCTGGTAAGTCGCGACACGAGTTGAGTCGGTCTGGAAAGCGAGAAAAATCAGGTCGTACATCGTCTGGATGTATTCTTCCGGCGTGTTGTCATCTGAATCGAGATGCAGACCGCTCGCATCGACTTCGGGCTTCGGTATATCGAGCCAGCGCTGAGAACGGTCGACCCGCTTCTCAATCGCGCGGACCGATTCGAGGTATTCGTCAAATTTCTGCTGATCCTGCTTGCCGAGATTTTTGCGGACTGATTTCGAATGATCGAGCAGCAGGTCCAGCATACTGCCGGAATTCACGAGTTCCTGCCGCTGCTTTTCAGCGGACTCCGGATTCACCCCGAACAGGCGATCAAAAATCAGGCGCGGACGATTGTGCGCCGGGATCGGCTGGCCATTTCGCCCGAACGAAAGCGTGCTGGAACGCGTCGGCTCCCCTACCCCGCCATCGGTCGACATCGTGAGCGACGAATACCGCGTCGCATCGCCAAACTGCTGCGCCGCGAGCTGGTCAATCGACACCGAATTCCGAAACTGCCCGCCCTTGAATTGCGCACCCGTCAGCCAGATATCCGCCGTGTCGTGCCCGCCCATTTTGCGACCGTTCAGGTGCGACAGGCCCTTCAAAAACGTAATGTCATCGCGAAATGGCTCCAGCGATTTCAGGCTTTCGCCCAATTGAAAATCCGCGCCTTCGCCCTGTGGCATCCAGCTCCAGTTCAGGTCCGCATCTTTTCCTCTCGGGGTCGCCGCCCCGTAAGGAAAATAGACCGCGCATAAGCGTACCGGCTTTGAAGCCGCCACCGTTGTTTTCTCCGTTGCGCCCATGCATTCCAGGAAGGGAAGCGAAAGCGAAACGCCTGCGGTTCCGCGGAGAAAAGTGCGGCGGTCAAGGTGCCAGGGTTTATTCATTTGGATTGGAATATTTTGTGGGAAGTAATCGCCTGAATCAACGACTGAATCCGGTAATCCTGCTGCTTGAAATCATCCGTGAGCGTTTCAATCGCTTCCTCGTCCTCAAACTCGATCGTCCGCCCCAGGGCGTATCCGGTCAGGCGCGATACAAAAGCTTTCGCAAACTGATCCTTCCGTTTCTCAAGCAGGTACTGTTTCAATTCATCCACCCCGCTGATCACCGTTCCGTCGGGCAATTCAGTCTCCGTTTCGGCAGGCAGCTTCACGAATTTCCTGCCGTTTTTGCGGCGGACTTCGACGCGCCAATTTCCGATCGCGTCGAAATTTTCAAGGGCGATTCCCCACGGATCAATGCCGCGGTGGCAGTCGTTGCAGGCGGCTTCTTCGCGATGGGCTTCGAGCTGCTGGCGGACGGAAAGTTTCGCGAAATCGGGATTCTCCGAATCGAGCTCGGGCGCGTTCGGCGGAGGGGGTGCAGGCGGGTCGTCGAGGAGGCGTTCGCGAATCCAAACGGCCCGCAAAATCGGGTGCGAATCTTCGCCGGTGGAATGACCGAGCAACACGCTGGCCTGCGTCAAAAGACCGCCGCGAATGGAATCAGCCGGCAGGTCGACGCGCTCGAATTCCATGCCGCGCGGACCATTTTCGATTCCATAATGCCGGGCCAGCGGCGCGTTCAGCATCGCAAAATCGGAGTCGAGAAAATTCAGCGCGCTCAGTTCATTCTGCAAAATCTCCTCGAAAAACTCGCGCGTCTCGGCCTGCATATGGGGTTTGATGGCATTGTCCCAGCCCTCGTAATATTCCGGATTCACCGCGACGCGACCGACTGATCCGAGGTCGAGCCATTGGTGGGAAAACTGCTCAACGAACTGCTGCGAACGCTCATCCTCGAGCATCCGGTCCACCTCTGCGGCGAGCACTTTCGGCTTCCGCAATTCCCCGGTCGATGCCAGGTCGAACAGCCGCTCGTCGGGCATCGTGCTCCACAGAAAATACGAAAGCCGCGAGGCAAATTCGAAATCGGTCAGCGGTGTTTCCGTTCCCTTTTTGCCACCCGGCTCCGGCTCGACGAGATACAGAAAATCCGGCGAAACCAGCACCAATGCGAGCGTTTCGCGAATCGCTTCTTCGAACGAATCGACCGTCGGACGGATTCTTGAATACAACCGCAGCATCGATTTCACCTCGGCATCCTCGACCGGTCGGCGATAGGCCCGGCGCATGAAATTTGCGACGACCTCCTCCGCGTAAACCAGCTCGCCGGTCTCTCGTTTTTCAGAGGGAATCAAAATCTGCGCGTGATGCCGCGGCGGCCAGCTTTCGAAAACCAGCCCTTCGTATTCGACCGATTCGATCACGATTTTCGGCACATCGGGGTAATCGATGTATTCCGTTTTCTTCACTTTTTTCTTCGTGATCTTCCCGTTCTTGGGATTTTTCTTTTCCTCAATCGTCTCCACCTGGCGGGAAATCGGACGCTTCTTGCCGTCATCCCATTCGTTCGTGATCCACACCAGCTGCCCCGGATACTTGCTCTGCGTCCGACTTTGCAGCGGCAGCTGCTCCATCCGTCCGCGAAATTCGAACACCTCCGGCTCCGCACTTTTCACGTCGACCTCGCCCAGCTCAGCGAAAGGAGTTTGTGTGTCCGCACGAAATCCGAACGTCGCTTTCATTCGCGGAAAATCCGCTCCATCGACTAGTTCCGCCCGCGCCTTGATCCTCACGATGAAATCGCCCTCGTAGGGAAAATCCTCCAGCTTCAGGATGAATTTCGCGCCCTGGCCGAGACGATTCGTGTAATTCCCTTTCCCCTTATCCGTCGCCGATTCCGTCGCCGTCACCTTCAATTTTTCAGGGGCGGGCCCCGTCACGATCGCCCGCGAAAGCCCGTCCCGCGCAGCCTGCAGGTAATATTCCAGCTGCATCGGCGACATCGAAAGAGCAGCGCCGTTGTTTTTAAATCCGTCCTCCGACGGCGTGTCCGGCGGCAAATTTACCGCGTAATCTGCCCGAATCCCGAGCAAATCCGACATCGTGTTTTCATACTCGACCCGGTTCAGCCGTCGCAGGATCACCTCGCCGCCTGTCGATTTTTGGGCCGCCCGCCTCGTCGCGATTTGATGCTCGATCCAGCCCGTCAGAGCCGCCCGATCCTTCGCCGAAAGCTCCGGCTCATCGTCCGGCGGCATCTCTCCGAGTTGGAGCGCGTTCAGCGCGTCGTGCCAGGTTTCCGCCGCCGGCCGGTCTTTCAAAAAATCCGTCGAGAGCGTGTCGAATCGCACATCCGATTTCTGCTTTTCCGGCCCGTGGCATTTGAAGCAGTGTTGCTCCAAAACCGGCCGCACATCGCGCGCGTAATCGAATTTTTCCTCCGCCGAAAAAATGATGGAAGCAAACAGAAAACAGGCGGTGGCAAAAAGGCAATTCAAACCGCGCGAAGTTCCCCGTTTGAAGCGTCTGCGGCAATGGCGTGACCGTGTTCAGCTGGCAAGGCACTTGACCCGACGTCCCCAATTCCTGATAAACACGGATGACCGAAGAACAACTCGAGAAGATAAAGGAAGAGGCCTATGCCCAAATTATCTGGGGCGATGACAAGCAGGAGGTCGTTCAGTTCCTGATCGGTCAGGGCGTTTCAATCGAAGAAGCCGATAAATTCGTGAAGCAGGCCTCAAGGGAACGTGCTGCGGAAATCAGGAGGCAGGGCTTTCAAAACATTTTGATCGGCGGCCTGATGATCGCCGGAAGTTTGATCGGTATCACCATCTACTATTCAGTCAGCGAGGTGGTTTTATTAAAACTCGTAGGCCTGATCGCCGTGCCGGGAGTCATCGGAATCTTCCAGGTTCTCAAGGGAATTTCCCGCTTACTCCTTGGTAAAGAAACCGGGGCCATTTCGGAGATGGAGTAGAAATCTCCGCTCACTTTTTCGCTGCCGCATCCCCCTCTTTCTTCTCCTCCGCTTTCGCGGTTACCGTCAGCCACAAATCGGTGACCTCATCGATCAAGTATGGGCCGCGGGCATCTTTGTCCTGGAAAGAAAAAACCGCAACCCGCTCGCGTTTTTCTTCGCCTTCTGGTTCGGAAACCACAAACTGAATCGGTCCGCTGAAGGGCTTTGTATCAGGCTTTGCTTTCAGTTTCACGGAAACAGGACCGGTCTTTTCGGGGACTTCGGCAATTTCGGTTTCGACGCCGGCAGGCAGGCCCTTCACCTCGATTTTCAGCGTCGCCGTATCCCCGAACACCCGGGTGACGGTAACTTTCGCCTCGGCCTCTCCTCCGGCCTCCACCACGTAATCGGCTTTGTCGGTGGTAGCGGAAAAATCGGGCACCTGTGGCTGAACGGAAAGCCGGTATCGAATGTCCCCGCCGGCCCGGCCGAATCGGTCGGCGACCTCGATCGACCAGTCGCCTTCGAGACTGATCGCAAGCGGATACTCCGCGTCGCGGTTCGGTTTCACGTCGTCGATTTCGCGAAGCAGAACACCGTCCGGTTTGAAAATCCGGAGCACCGGATCGGTCGCGAATCCGAGGGTGAAGGCCTCGACCTTCACGCGAAATTTGTCGCCCTTTTTCGTCGCGATCGCGATTCGCTCGGGCGTGTGCTGTTTTGTCAGGGTGGAGACGAATTCAAATGGTGGAGCGAGCGGTTTTCCTTCTGCCGGTTTCGGGGAGTCTGGATCAGAGACCGGCTGGAGATGGGCCGGAATCGACTTTGGATCCGTCGCGAGATAGAGCCGGTAGACCGCGCTGTTCGCTCCATGGAGATGGACATTTGCGTTCGGCGGATGCCCGATTGCAGCGACGCCGACTGAGTAATCGCCCTCCGCCGGCACGGGGAAGGAAAAACGCGGGTCGAGATTGACAGGGCCATCATGCGCAACGCGAATCCGGCCGCCGTTCGGGCCGTAAAGATGGAGCATCGGGTCCATCAGCGATTTGATCGCGTAGCCGTCGACGAGCGCATGTAGCGTTTGCCCCTTTTTCAATGACACGGTGTAAAAATCGACTTCGTTGCGGCCCGCGACTTTGCCGTTGACGGTCAGTGGCATGGGCTGTTCAAGTTTTTGCGAAGTGGAAAGCGCACTGTGTTTTTCTTTCGCATCTTCGGAAATTTCAGCCGCCGAACCAACGACGAAAATCCGCGCGGGCGAGACGCCCTCTGGGTTATGAACGCGGACGAGAACCGGCCCCGGTTTTGCTTTTGCTGAAATTTTCGCGGTGAATTTCCCTTTCGTTTTTTCGTCGGCGACGAAGGTGACTTCGGAGTTGCTGGACCAGGCTTTGGCCGGCCACGGATCCATTTTTCCAGCGAACGTGACCTCGACTTCCGTGCCGACTTTTCCGCCGGCCGGATAAAAATAGTCGAGCGTGGGCGGAGCGGCAGAAATGGTCGCCGTGCTGGCAAAAGCGCAGGCAGTGAACAAAATTCGTTTCATGTTCACGCGATGATTTCCTCCACCACCCGGCCGTATACATCGGTCAGGCGAAAGTCGCGACCGGCATATCGATAAGTCAGTTTCTCGTGATCGAGGCCTAACAGATGCAGAATCGTGGCGTGCAGATCGTGCAGGTGAACGCGACCGTCGACGGCTTCGAATCCGTAATCGTCCGTTTCGCCGTATTTGAACCCGCCTTTCACCCCGCCACCGGCGAGGAACATCGTGTAGCCGTTCGCGTTGTGATCGCGGCCGTCGAGATTTTTCTTCGCGGTATCCGGCGTGCG
>JABDJT010000442.1 GCA_013003335.1 Verrucomicrobiales bacterium
CGGCAAGGTCGGAGAA
Source organism: Verrucomicrobiales bacterium (assembly GCA_013003335.1). Lineage (GTDB taxonomy): Bacteria > Verrucomicrobiota > Verrucomicrobiia > Verrucomicrobiales > DEV007 > JABDJT01. Next base: position 17 of record JABDJT010000442.1, read on the forward strand.
GAAGACGGGATCATCATGGGCCTTTCAGCGATCTTTCTGGACCGCGACGCGCTGTTCCGTCCGGAACTGGCGGAAAACGGAAAGCCGGACGAGCACGGTCGGGCAATGCTGCAGGATTGGGAACTCGGACTCGCCGTAAATCACGCGCTCAGCTATATCAAGCCAGACGAAGAGCTCCGCCAGGCGATCATCGAGGGTCGGATGCGCACGCGCGAAGATGTCGAGCGGGAAATCACCCGCATGCTTGAGGACGACAGCATCCGCAAGCCGCGAATCCTCCGCTTTTTCCGCGACTATTTTGATCACGACCTTGCCGGTTACATTTGCAAAGACGCCGCTGCACAGGCCAAAACCGGCGGACTTACTGGAAACGGCCACTACCGGGCCATGTTCGATGCCGCTGCCAGCACAGACCGCCTGATCGAATTGATTCTTGAGGAAGACAAAGACGTTCTCAAGGAAATGCTGACTACCCAAAAAGTCGTGACGACTGGAAACGGTCGAATCTATTACGGGCGGAAACACACGAAGGAAGAAAGGGACGCAGCGCTGGCGGCCAAGAAAAAAGCCGATGCCGAACTCGCCAGGCAGTTCGATGCCGACTTGGCACGATTGAAAACCGAACTCGCTGAGGTGAATACGAAACTGAAGGAAAAGTCGCTGGAAGCGCAGGTCAAAAAAGAATTGGAGAAGGAGAAGAAAAAACTGACCGACGAACAAAAGCGAATTCAGCGGGACAAGAAACGAAAGCGGAGCAACGTCAATGTCGAGGTCGCCGAAGCAACGCTGACCGGCCCGAAAATCTTTGCCCGGGTGGGCCGAAGGTCATTTGGCGCCGGTTCCATGAAACCCGAACGGATCCTTTCGACCGCTCCCGAAGGCCAGCGCCTCGGCGTTCTCACGCATCCCAGCTGGCTCGTTTCCCATTCCGACGCGATGGACAACCATGCCATTCTGCGCGGTCGCTGGATCCGCGAACGCCTGCTCGGCGGCGGCATTCCCGATGTCCCGATTACCGTTGATGCCATGTTGCCCGATGAACCGAACACCACCCTTCGCCACCGGATGCGCGTCACCCGGGAAGAATACTGCTGGACCTGCCACGAAAAAATGGATCCGCTCGGCCTGCCTTTTGAAATGTACAACCACGCCGGGCTCTACCGCACCACCGAACTCGGCGAGCCAGTCGACACAACCGGCGAGATCATCGACTCCGGCGACCCCGCCCTCGACGGCCCCGTTTCCGATGCCATCGACATGATTCAAAAACTCGCCGAAAGCGAACGCGTCGAGCAGGTATTCGTCCGCCACGCCTTTCGTTTCTGGATGGGCCGAAATGAAACGCTTAACGATGCCCCTGTTCTCCAGGCCGCCCACACGGCCTACAAGGACAGTGGCGGCAGCATGAAAGCGCTGATCCAATCGCTGGTCACTTCCGATGCGTTTTTGTATCGGAAAGTGGAACGCTGACAGCGCAGCACGAACCAACAGGGTCTATTCGCCAAACCAACCCGGTTGATTCGTTTTTGTTCTTTCATTCAATTTCGCAGTTCCGGATCTTCGGAAAAACAGCTAAGCTCCGGCGTGCGCTTCGCCCTCACTTTCCTGCTTGCATCCGTCCTGGGCGGCAACGGCTTGCTCCGTGCCGACGTGCTCTTCGATTGGGATTTATCGCAGGAATCGGAAACCGGTGGAGAATTCCGCGATCGCGAGCATTCCCGCGTCGTAAATTCCAAACAACCTCTCACGTTCACCGGCGACAAATCGGCCGTGATGTTCGAGGAAAACACCTTTCTCGACGGACCGGGCATGACCGAAAAAGACCTACCGACCAAAGCAATCTCGATCGAAGCGCGGGTCAAAATCGAGCGGGGTCAGCGGTGGGGAAACATCGTCGGCTACATGCAGGACAACGGCAGCTACGAACGCGGCTGGTCGCTCGGCTACAACGACAATGCTTTTGTTTTCTGGCTTTCCACCGGCGGACCGATGATCCAGGTCACCTCGACGAACCCGTTTCAGCCGGGCGAATGGACGAATCTCACGGCGGGGTTCGACGGAAAAATAATGGAACTGTTCGTGAACGGAAAATCGGCGGGGTCAGCCGTCGCGGAAGGCGAAATTGCCTACCCGGAAACCGCGAAATTCACGATCGGGGCCTATCGCGATGAGAACGAGTTTTACCCGATGTATGGAGCGGTCGCCTCGGTGAAAATTTCCGATCACGTCTTGTCGCGAACACTGATTCGCAAATCCGCCCGCCCGAAACACCACCTTGATTTTTCCGTGCAACCTTCGTCTCAGTTTTTGTCCCCGAAGACGGTTGCCATTACCTGGGCGGCTCCCGGGAAACCGCGCCATGTCGAGATCGGCCTGACTGAAGATTTGGGAACGACGCTGACGCCAGTCGCGATCCGGAATGGCAAATGGAAAGCTGCCTGGCACGGGCTGGAACCGCAGACGATGGTGTACTACCGGATCGTTCACGGCGAAAAACGCAGCCCGATTTACGAACTGAATACGGCTCTGAATTTCACCGTGCCGACGGTGGATTCCGAAGGGGCGATTCCTCCACTCATTCAGGGCGAAAAGGGCTACGCCGTCGTGCTGGGAGGAACCGCAGAACAGATTCTCGCCATCGCCGGCGCGAGCGAACTGGTCGTTTTTGCCTTTGAATCCGACCCAGAAAAACTAAACGCACTCCGGAATGAACTGGTGAAACACGACGGGTATGGCGTCCGGTTTTCCGCGCAGTATGTTGAGT
>JABDJT010000484.1 GCA_013003335.1 Verrucomicrobiales bacterium
TTTGCCGCCAAACACCCCGTACAAGTCGCCTTCCGGTGACAGGAAATACCCCCACCAGGACAGGTCGAGGTCCTGGTGCGTTCGATAGGGAAAATAGCGCTCGTCCAACTGCGCGGCATCGGTCAGCCGGACCGTGACGAACCGGCGAAGCAGCGGACCGAGCGTCGGCCCGCCTTCCAGCACATTCTTATCGAAATCAGCGCACTGCTTGCAGGGGAGACACCGAAACGATACGAGTAATGGTCGATTCGTTCGCTTCGCCTCCGCCAGCGCAGCCACGAAGTCATCCCGCCACGTCAAATCGCCACCGGGATCGGGCGGGATTGTTCCTTTGGCCGGACCCAGAATCTCCGTCCAGACTTTCTCTTCCGGCACAGATTGCGCGGCCAGGAAGTGGCAGCCGACGAGGAGCGGAATGAAACGGATGATCGCCTTCATTCCCTCATTGAAGCATGACACTCCCTGTTTGGGCAGACAAAAGGCTCAGTCTCCCAGCCCGACCAGCGGGTAAAGCTGTTCCTTGCACCATTCGCCGTTCTGCATGGTAACGCCGTCCGGGTCATCGACCGCGACGTGGGCTTCGTCTTCGCAGATAATCCAGCCTTCGTAATTCCGCAGGGTCAGCCATTCAGTGATCTTGTGGAAATCCAGCTTGCCGGTTCCCATCTGCGCCCACGGCTCCGGTCCGTTGCCGGAGAAATCCTTGTAGTGAATGTGATTCACAAGGTGCTGCCACTTGTTCAGCGTATCGATCACATCCATGCCGCCACGAATGATGTGGCCCACGTCGGGCGTCCAGCCCGTCACGCTCGGATCAAGCGAGCTGAGCACAACGTCGTAATCAAACTGAGTCCGCACGAGCGAATCCGGCGGGCTGTTCGGGTGGTAGGAGCACTTGATCCCCCGGTCTGCGGCCCGCTTGGAAACCGCATTGATGTTCCGGGCAACATTCAGGCGCCGGCGTTGCAGATCATTCGCCCTCCCGCTTGGCAGGGTGACGGTTCCCAGCATCGAGCCGGGAAACTGCTCCAGCAGGTCCATCGTGAAATCGGCGGCTTCCCGCTCATTGGGCGCTTCTTCGTCGCCGTCCCACGCACAAACCAGAGCGAGCCCGGCCAGTTCCATGTTGTGTTCCTGCAGGGTGTCTTTCAGCTTCGCAGCGTCGCAGAAATCGCCGAGCCAGTATTTGCAGCAACCCAGGGCGCTCTCGGAAATTTCCAACACCATCGGCTCGATGCCCGTGAACCCCGCTTCGGAAGCGACTTTGATCATGTGATCGAGCTTGTTGTCGTAGCCCTTGCCGGTGCCCTGCATGAACCAGGTGTAAACTTCAGATCCAAATTTGATGTTTCCCATTTTGTGTAAAAGTCAGTGTGAAATGTGGTCGGGGATGATGGCGGTTCGTGCAAAATTTTGCAACGCGAAAATTCGATTCCAATACGGCGGAACAAAGAGCAATCGCCTTCAATTCAACCAAGCGGAATAGCCTGAGGAGTCCTTTGCCATTGACTTCTTTGTGGACTTGGACGCAGAATTCCAGCATGAGGAATCTGATTATGTTGCTGGCTCTAGCTGGATTCGCAGCCTGTCCCAACGTGAAAGGTGATGAGGGACTGCTTTTCAAGACCAAGGCAGAAGTTCAGCAGTATCACAAAGAGAAAGGTCATAAAAAATTATCGTTTGCCCCGCTGCCCCCCGGTACAAAATCAGCGGATGCGTATGCGAACGCAATTGGTGACCCACCTTTTGAGCGAATTTATGGATTCGACACCAGTGGTAAAACGCTGGTGATCATCGAAATCCGTGGAAAGAAAATCCCGATAAAGAGTTACCTCAAAAGCTGCAGCAACGCAGCTGATCAACCCTGGCACGAACAGTTCGAACTGAAATCCGGTGAACTCAAGTGGGTGCCTGTTGGAACTGAGCCGGCTGACGCCAAATCAAAAAGGAAATATCAAAACAACAAGGCAGGTGAATCCACAACGGGCTATGCGAGTTCCTTCAAGAACAGAAATCGATTGGTCGGCTATAACGATGATTGGGGTCAGGAACCCCGTAGTAAGAGCGTCATGAAATTGCTGGACGAGTTTTTCGCCGAGTTCGAGTTGTTGAAGAAAGAAGCTGCATCAAAAGAGAAATAGCGTCGGCCTCCTCCCGTAGATGCGATCTTTCGCCCCCTTGTCCCGAATTCTCCAGGATCGGCCAGACGATGAGATCTCACAATTTGTGAAATGGCAGTTATTCGACTTTTCGTAGTCCTCATTTGTGTTTCAGCGCTGACTCCTCATAAAGTTCATGCTGACGATGACTCCCCGGGCACCTTGATTGTCGCGGGCGGAGGAGCGCTGCCGGATCGGATCTTCGATCGATTCGTCGAATTTGCGGGAGGCGAAAAGGCCCGGATCCTCATCATTCCGCAGGCCTCGGAAAAGGCGGACGCCGGCGAACGGGGTAAATCCATTTTTGCCAATCGACCTCATCAAAAACTCGAAGTCCTGGATTTAGGCAATCGCGAAACGGCCTTGAAACAGATCGAGCAATCCACGGGAATCTGGATTTCCGGGGGTGCTCAGAACCTGCTGATGAAACGGCTTCGCGACGTCGATGGCGCAGTTGAAGGGATCCGAAGTGCCCATCGAAAGGGGGTCGTCGTTGCCGGAAGCAGCGCCGGTGCTGCGGTGATGTCGGATATCATGATCGCCGGGGATACCCTTCCATTGGATCGCGGGCTGGCCCTGTGGCCGGAGGTGGTCGTGGATCAACACTTTGCCGCCCGGAAACGAATGCAGCGGTCCCTCGACGCGATCTCCAAACACCCTGACAAAGTCGGAGTCGGAATTGACGAAAATACGGCCGTGTTGGTTCATCCGGATGGCAAACTCGAAGTGCTCGGAGAGCGTGGCGTCACCGTGATCGATGCGCGGAATTCGAAAAAAGACAATGCCCCGCTCGCTCTGCAGAACATCCGGGTCGATCGATATCGCGAAAGTTCACCTGGATTTCGAATCACGATGAACGCGTTAGGCGTGAACCTGCCCCCGCCAATCGCGATTGTCGTCCATGGGGGCGCAGGATCGGTCGATGAAGAATGGCTCACGGAAGAGCGGAAAAAGCAGCACTTTGAGGCGCTGGAGAAAGCAGTTTCCGCCGGGCACGCGATTTTGGAATCCGGAGGCAGCAGCCTGGATGCCGTGGAAGCTGCAATCGTGATCCTGGAGGACTCTCCGTTGTTCAATGCAGGAAAAGGGGCTGTTTTCACGCGCGCGGAAACCAACGAACTCGACGCCTCCATCATGGATGGCAGGACCCGGGACGCCGGAGCTGTGGGTGGAGTTACCACGATTAAAAATCCAATCGTTGCAGCCCGGGCCGTGATGGAGGAAACGCCGCACGTCATGCTCGCCGGCGAAGGGGCCGATCTGTTCGCCCAGAAGAACGGTCTCGAGATTGTGGATCCCGATTATTTCCGCACCGACCGCCGACTCCGGCAAATGCGCGAAAAACTGGAAAAGGAAAAGAAAGCCGGGCAAAAAAGAGATCAAGCCGGGCGGCCCGGGCCGCACATGGATTACCTGGGAACCGTTGGCGCAGTCGCTCTCGACCGGAAGGGCAATATTGCCGCAGGCACCTCCACCGGCGGTCTTACCGGAAAACAATTCGGCCGCATCGGCGATTCCCCGATTATCGGGGCCGGCACCTACGCCAGGAACGGTGTCGGCGGAATCTCGTGCACGGGGCATGGCGAGTATTTCATCAGATACGCGGTCGCTCACGATATCGTGGCCCGGGCAGAATACGGTCCTGTTTCACTCGACGCCGCAGCCGCGGAAGTGATCGAAGGAGTGCTGAAAAAAGCGGGCGGAGGCGGCGGGGTGATCGGTATCGCCCCCGATGGTTCTGTCATCATGCGGGCCAATACGGAAAGCATGTGGCGCAGTTGGCGCGACGGTTCCGGAATCCAGGGCACAGCCCTGATGGCGAAGGAGGAAGCGGCAGCGAGGTAATCGCAGCAATTTCGAAGGAATCAACGCACCCGCCTCAGCCTGGTTTCGATCCAACAGGGTCGGTTTGCCGAACGAACCCTGTTGGTTCGTTTTCGTGTGATTGACGCCATTTCCGCCAACCCCTAGTTTTCCCGCCTCATGAAACACCGCCTGCCTGCCCTGTTGTGTGCCCTTTTCTTTTTCTCCGGATTCTCTCCGGCGGACGACGAAGACAAGAAAGACAAAGACGAAAAGTCTTTTGCCGATGTGGTGAAAAATTGCGACCTGAAGGACGGTCTGTTCAATTTGTACCAGGACCGCGACGACGGGACGGTTTACCTGGCGGTCACGAACGAACAGCTCGACTCGGAATACATCCACTTTGCCTACGTTCTGGACGGCGTGCCTTCGCTGGGGCTGTTCCGCGGAAATTTCCTGTGGGAACAGGTGTTGACGGTTCGGCGTCATTTCGACCGGATTGAGTTTGTCGCGCAAAACACAGGCTTTTATTTCGATCCCAAAAACGCCATTTCAAAAGCGGCGGAGGCAAACATCTCCCCGGCCGTGCTGGCCAGCCAGGAGATCGTGGCGACGACCGAAGACAAAACCACGCACCTGATCAAGGCCGACGACCTGTTCCTGAAAGAGTTTTTCGCCCAGGTCAAGCGGGCCACGAAAGACGACGACAAAAAAGATCGACTGGTACTCGGTGACCTGTCGGAGGACCGGACCCGTTTCCGCGAGCTTCGAAATTATCCGGAAAACTCCCTCCTCCGTGTCGATTACGTCTACGAAAATGCCCGCCCCAAGGAATGGGGCGAGGACGACGTGACGGACGCCCGATACATCACGATCGCCGTGCAGCACGCGCTCATCGCGATGCCGGAAAACGATTATCTCCCGCGCATCGAGGACCCGAGAGTCGGCTACTTCACCACGAAAAACACAGACCTGACTTCGGCCCGTTCCGCGAACTACCGCGACCTGGTGCACCGTTGGCACCTGAAAAAGAAAAATCCGGATGCCGAAAAATCGGACCCGGTCGAGCCGATCACGTGGTGGATTGAAAACACCACGCCGGAAGAACTGCGCGAGACGATCAAGAAAGGCGTGGAGGCGTGGAATCCGGCTTTCGAATCGGCCGGTTTCACCAATGCGGTCGTCTGCAAAGTTCAACCGGACGACGCAGACTGGGATGCGGGCGACATCCGCTACAACCTCCTGCGCTGGACGAGTTCCCCCGACCCTCCGTTCGGCGGTTACGGCCCCAGCTTCGTGAATCCGAGAACCGGCCAGATCATCGGGGCGGATATCATGCTGGAATATGTCTTCCTGACCAACCGGATCCGGCTTCGGGAATTACTCCAAAAAACGGAAGGTGCGGCTCCGTTTGTGAAACCGCCGGCGGGCTACGAAGATCGGTTCCCGTTCAACTTGAGAAATCGCCAGCGCGGCATGCAATTCTGTGAGGCCTCCGGTTTCCTCCACGAAAACACTGTGGCCGCGCAGGCCATCCTCGCCGTCGGCGGTGCCAGCGAAATCGAGATGGAGGAATTGATCGAAGAGGCGCTGATCGACCTGATCCTTCACGAAGTCGGCCACACGCTGGGATTGAATCACAATTTCCTCGCCAGCACGCTGCATTCGCCAGACCAGATTCACGACAAAAAGGTGACCGGGAAACTCGGAGTCATTTCCTCGGTGATGGATTACACACCGGCCAATATTTCCCGCGATCGAGACAAGCAGGGGCACTACTTTTCCGTCGTGCCGGGCCCCTATGATCACTGGGCGATTCGCTTCGGCTATACCGAAACCACGCCGGAGACCGAATCGGAAGTCATCGGCAACATTCTCGCCGAATCGACCAAGCCGGAGCACGCCTTCGGCAATGACGCCGATGATATGCGCTCGGCCGGCCGGGGGATTGATCCCCGAATCATGACCAACGATCTCACCAGCGATCCGATCGGTCACGCCATCGATTCGATGGAGCGGGTGCGTGAAACGATGGACGGCCTCGCCGAAAAATTTCCCGCCAAAGGAGACACCTGGCACGAACTGCGCAACGCGTTCACCAGCCTGATGCGCACCTACGACCGCAGCGCGCAAACCCTGACCCGCTACGTCGGCGGCGTGCAGATCGACCGTTCGGTCGTCGGTCAAAATGGAGCCGCACCCGCCCCGTTTCAGCCGATTCCGGCGGCCGAACAAAAACGCGCTGCTGAAGCACTGGAAAAATTTGTCTTCGCCCCGGATGCCTTTTCTTTCATCCCGGCTGACCTCATCGCCCGCCTGCAATTGCAACGTCGGGGCTTTGAGCACTTCGATCTCGATGCTAACGAAGACCCGAAAATTCACTCCGCAGTGGCCTCGATCCAGTCGTCAGCGCTGAATCATCTTCTCCATAAGAACACCCTTCAGCGCATGGTCGACTCCGACCTGTATGGAAACGACTACGAGCTGG
>JABDJT010000541.1 GCA_013003335.1 Verrucomicrobiales bacterium
GACATGACCCGGATTCCGGTAAGGAATTGTGGCGCTGGGGCACATGGAATCCCGGCAAAGAGAAATTCTGGCGGCTGGTGCCGAGTCCGGTCTATGGCGACGGCGTGATTTTGGCCTGCGCGCCGAAAGGACAGCCGGTCTATGCCGTGAAAGCGGGCGGAAACGGAGCGCTCAACGACACGGCGCTGAACTGGGTCAGCAACGACAAGCAAATTTCCTCGGATGTTCCGACGCCGCTTTTCTACGAGGGGTATTTTTATATCCTGAACGGACGGAACAAGTTTCTCTCCTGCATCGAACCGGTCACCGGGAAAGTGGTATGGACAGAGCGGCTGGATGCGAAGCAGAAACTGGAGTCATCCCCGACTGCGGCAGACGGAAAAATTTACGTCATGAGCCACCTGGGCGAGGTTTTCGTGCTTCAAGCCGGCAAGGACTACAAGTTGTTGAACAAGGCGGACATGGGCGAAAAAGACAGCCGGGAGTGTCGGTCCTCTATCGTTCCCGCAAACGGCGGCCTGTATATCCGAACCGATCAGAAGCTGTTCTGCATCGGCGAATGATTTGCGCGGATCCCGGTACGGAAAACGGCCCGGCACTAATTGGAGAGAATCTCCTTTCAGCACCGGGCCGCCCCGTTCCGCACAAATTCTGATCGACTTTTCGTAGGCTTCGTTCTTCTCTCCGTTTCCTCCCTGGGGGGTATCGTGCTCCTGCGTTCGTAGGGGGACTGGTCTTGTTTCTTTGTCTGTGTGCCGTGGTTCAAGCGGCGGGCAAATTGAGGGGTGCTTGTGCCGCAGGGAGAGGGAAACAAAACGGTCAGGTCAGACTGAGCGGGAAAACAGATGTGTGGGGTTCAGGTTTTCGGGGGAAAACTTCCAGCTATTGGGTGGTCAGTATTTCGGGAGGTAGTGGAGCTTGCCGCGTTCCAGCCGGAGAAATTCGCGGACCGCTTCCTTCGCATCCGGTTCCAAATGTCCGACGCCGTAATACTGTCCGGCAAATAAGCCGCTGCGCGCCGTTGCTCCCTCGGCGATGATGTCGATCGTGCGTTCCAGGCTGCGGTCGTCTACCAGGTCGATTCCGGCATATTCGGCCGCTTTTGCCATCTGGACCATTTTTTGAGCGACGTCGTTCAAATACTGATGGTCGACTTCCTCAACTGGAATGTTGCTTACGGATTTGAATCCCAATGTCACGGCGACCAGGCCGCTGACCACTGTGAGCATCAATTCCACGGATCCCATTCCGCGGGAGGACGATTGGCGTTTGATTTTTGAGATCATATAAAGTGCGGGTTTGTGTAACTATTTTGGAATTTATCAAAAATTACCACAGAATCAACTCTTTTTTGCAAAAATTCAGAAATATTAGAATCAATATTGCGAAAGTGACCTGGTTTTGCAAAAATTCCGCTATTTTTCTCAAGAATTCGGCAGTTGGCGGAATCTCAGGTCGGTAAGTTTTTCGGATCGGGACTTCCCGGATTCGGCCAACCGGGAGTCCATTTCGGGTTCGGTCGATCGGTCGAAGACGGTCCAACAGCGTTCATTTGGCAAACCAACCCTGTTGGTTCGTATCAGGTTTTTTTTGCCGGAACCGGTTCCTGGTTGTCCTCAAACCGCGAGTAAGCCCGCTTCTGCACCTGTTTCAAATCGCGAATGCCGATTTTTTCTGCGTTTTTACTGGCCAAATTTACTAAAACGAGTAGAAAGTTAAGATATCTTAATTTTCGCTCCTGTTGCGATTGTTCTCTTTTTTCCCTGATGTCCGCTTCATCTGTTCCTGCATACGGCCAATCCGGGGAACCTTTCCGCCCTCCACCCGGGCACTTTTCGATCGACCGGCCACGGAGGGATTCCGTGTTCTAACTTCAACTCCTCCGCATCTCCTGTATGAGACCCAAAGCATCCGCTGCAACCGACTCCCCGTCCCAAATTGCCACCGTCAACCGGGGAGAGTCGCCGCAGGCGGATTTGTTTCCCCTCCCGAGACAGGGAGACAACGGTCATCGAAATGGAAATGGGAACGGCAATGGATCGAACGGAAACGGGCATCACCGGTCGCCTCAGAAAATGCCAAACGGTCTGAAGGCTCCTTCCACGGTTGGAAAAAATTTCGTGCTCGATACCAACGTGCTGTTGCACGATCCGGACTGCATCGATCATTTTGCCGACAACCACGTTTGCATTCCAATCGAGGTGCTGTGCGAACTGGATCGCTTCAAAATCGAGCAGTCCGAGCGCGGGGCGAACGCCCGTTCCGTGCATCGCCGGCTTGCGGAATTGTTTTCCAGCCACCCGCGCACGGCGCACAGGGGCATTCCAACGGTCGGCGGCGGAACGGTCCGTTTGGTTCTCAGCCGCCCGAACGGAAAACGGACCCGCCAGGCGGTCGACCTGCTCACCCCGGTGTTGCCCGATATCGAGGCGGTCGATCACCGTCTTCTGCTCTGTACGTGGCTGGTTCGGCAGGCCAATTCCGCCCCGACCGTGCTGGTGACAAAAGATTTGAACCTGCAACTCAAGGCTCACGCGATCAGTTTGCCGTGCGAGGACTACGAAAACGACAAGGTCGACGCGGAACGCACCGCTGCCAATGGTCCGCTGATCGTGGAAGTCGAACCGAACCAGTTGCAGCGATTTGCCAGCAGCGGGCTCCTGGAATTGCCATGGAAAGAACTGCCGGACGACCTCGCGTCAAACGAATACGTTCTGCTACGGGCCGGGGAAAAGCGGACTATGCCCGCCCGTTTCACGGCGCAAAAGCAGTTCGAACGCCTTCGCATTCCGGACACCATCCGAATCCAGCGCGGCACAGCGATTCGTCCCCTCAACCTCGGGCAACAGGGATTTATCGACGCGCTGCTCCGGCCGGAGATTTCGCTGCTGACTTGTTATGGACAAGCCGGTACCGGGAAAACTCTTCTCGCCGTCGCTTCGGCGTTGCATGCCACCTTCGGCGGCGAATATTCCGGCGTGACCGTCAGCCGGCCCGTCATTCCGCTTGGAGACACCCTCGGATTCCTGCCGGGGACACTCGACGAAAAATTGCATCCCTGGTTGCACCCGATTTTCGATGCCCTCGAATTCATTCTTACCCCTCCGGTGAAAGGCAGGAAGAAAGATCGGGCTGCCGGTGTCCGTGGACGCGGGAAAAAAGCAGCCGACCCAACCACCAGGGCGGCTCATGGCGGTGGGGTGCAGAAAATCTATCAGCCATTTCTCGATTCCGGATTCATCGAAGTTGAAGCCCTCTGCTACATTCGCGGGCGCTCCATCCCGAACCGCTTTTTCATTCTCGATGAAGCCCAGCAACTGACCCCTCTCGAAGCCAAAACGATCGTGACCCGCATGGCGAGCGGCTCCAAGCTCGTCCTGATCGGTGATCCGGAACAGATTGACAATCCCTACGTTGATCGCCGAAGCAACGGCCTCGTTTATACCCGCGATCGGCTCCGTGACCAGGCCTGCAGTGCCCACGTGACGCTTGAGCGGGGTGAACGCTCGGAACTGGCCGAAGCCGGTGCCCGTCTTATGTGACCGGCCCGCCGAGCGCCACTTTTTCACCGAGAAATTTCGGGCCCGTCCCGAAAATCGTCACGTCGAGGATGGTTTTCACCCGGGCAAAAGATTCCCGGACGCGAGTCCGCATCCCCCCCGCGGAACTGACGCGTTTCGCGTTGAAGCCGACCACGTCTGTAAGCCCGTGACGTTTTGCAATGAAAACGGCCCGCTCATTGTGAAAGCCCTGCGAAACCACGATGAAATCCTCCTGCCCGAAAATTTCCCTCGCCCGCACAACCGAATCCAGCGTCCGGAAGCCAGCGTAGTCGCGGTAAACCCGCTCCTCCGGAATTCCCCGCTCAATCAGCGCGTCACGCATGTCCGTTGGTTCATCGTAATTTTTCGTGCTGTTGTCGCCACTCACGATCAGGTATTCACACTTCCCCGCCTCGAACAAGGCCACCGCCGCATTGATTCGGTAGATAAAATACAAATTCCGGCGCCCGCTCGCGAGAGTCTTCGCGCAGCCCATCACCACGGCGGCTTTTCGTTCCGGCACGTCCGCCATCGAAGCGAAAACCTGCTCTTTCGAGGATGATTTCACCGCCAGATTGGAAAAAAACAGCAGAAGCGGAATTCCGAACAGAATCCCGAAAAAACAGGCAATCACGCAGAATCGGAATGCCTTTTTGAAAACCTGACGCGTCGCCATGGAAAACGATACGGGCAAAGCGCGTCAATATTTCAAAAAAGTGAACGCTACGAACCAACAGGGTAGGTTCGGCAAACCAACCCTTTTGGTTCGTTTTTCGTCAGGGCTTCACCCCGATCACGTCGATCCGGCCTTTTGCGTCGAATCGGACGGTAAAATTCACCGGCTCGACGACCTCTTCATTTGTGAAATAGCGGTGCTCGCCGGATACGGTGATCGTGGAAACTCCTGCCATCGGCAGTTCGGTTTCAGAGACGATTTCCAAATCCGCGCCGAGATGCACCCAGGTTTCGATGGCGTGGGAGCGGATCAAGAATTGCGTTACTTCTGTCGCTCCCAGTTTTCGAAATGCTTCCGGTTCAATTCGCCCGCAGGTTCCGGAATCGCCGTCACCGAGGCAGGTGACGCGAACGACGTGTAGTCCTTCCGGAAAAATCGCGGCGTCGATGACGACTTCCGCAAAGTCCGGCGTGAAAAACAGGAGCGGTCGGTCGTCTACCTGGAAGCCGGAAACTGTTTCCACCTGCTGGTGATCTGCGGTTATTTCCGCTGGGTCATAGCTTGTTGCGAAGTCGCGCACCGCCGTGTGTTTGCGATGTTCTTCGAGAACGGATTCGGCAGCGGCGACAGAAAATTTCATTCCGAATTGTCGCGAAAAGAGCCGGAGAGGCAACGCCGATCCCCAAACGTGGGATTCGACTCGCCGCCGCGGCTTGTTCATACTCGTGGAGACAATCATGAAGAAGATCCCCTTTCTCCTTGCCCTGCTTCTCGCCGTCCCGCTCGTTTTTGCCGCCGAAAAACCGAATATCGTCTTTATCATTTGTGACGATCTCGGCTACGGCGATATCCAGTGCCTGAATCCTGAGAACGGGAAAATTGCGACGCCCTGCACCGATAAACTCGCCACCGGGGGGATGACTTTTACCGACGCGCATTCCGGTTCCTCCGTTTGCACGCCGACGCGATACGGACTGCTGACGGGTCGCTATTCGTGGCGAACGCGATTGCAAAAAGGCGTCGTGACCGGATTTGCCCCCTGCCTGATCGAGCAGGAACGTCCGACGGTCGCAAGCTTCCTTAAGGAACAGGGCTATCACACCGGCATTATCGGGAAATGGCACCTCGATTTTCGCTATCTCGACCCGGAATCCGGCAAAGAATACTCGCAGAAAGATCACAAATCCCCGCCGGTCGGCGCGAAGATTCCGGACGGCCCGATCCATCGCGGCTTCGACTATTTTCACGGGTTTCACCACGCGAGAAACATGGAAGCGGTGATTGAGGACGGCCGGGTCATCGAGCACGACGACACGATCAATATGCTGCCGAGGCTCACCCGGAAATCCGTCGAATACATCAATTCCAGGGCTGGGAAAGACGAACCGTTTTTCCTCTACGTCCCCCTCGGATCGCCCCACACCCCGATTGTTCCGAGCGAACCGTGGCAGGGGAAAAGTCCGCTCGGGAAATACGGGGATTTTGTGATGGAGACTGACAACGTCGTCGGCGAAATTTCCGCCGCGTTGGAGAAGAACGGTTTCACGGACAATACCCTCGTGGTTTTCACCAGCGACAACGGCTGTTCGAAAGCAGCAGGGATCAAGGAACTCGCGGAAAAAGGCCACATCGTCAGTGCCCACCTGCGCGGTTCAAAGGCAGACATTTGGGATGGCGGACATCGCGTGCCTTTTATCGCCCGTTGGCCCGGAAAAATCGAAGAGGGAAGCATGAGCGATCAATTGATTTGTCTTGTCGATCTCTTCGCGACCGTTGCGGATATCACCGGGGAACCGCTCCCGGCAGCAAGTGCCGTCGATAGCGTCAGCTTCCTGCCGGCTTTTTCCGGAAAAGGAATCGAAACGACCCGCAACGGCGTGATTCATCATTCCTACAGCGGACATTTCGCCTATCGGCAGGGGCCGTGGAAACTGATCCTGGCGCACGGCTCAGGGGGGTGGAGTTCCCCGAATGAAGGGGCCGCGAAAAAAGCGGGCGCACCGAAAGCCCAGCTTTATCACATGAAGGAGGACGTCGCGGAGCAGAACAATCTGTGGAAGGAAAAGCCCGATGTCGCCCGAAAACTTCTTGCCCTACTTGAGGAGGATGTCGCCCGCGGCCGCAGCACGGACGGCCCCGAAGCCAAAAACGATATCCCGCGCGATCAGATCAAGCTTTGGAAAAGCGAAGGTACCGCGAAAGGGAAGGGCAAAAAGAAGAAAGCAGCGAAATAGGAACGCGATTCTTTACGCCGCGACGGCGGCTTCTTTCTGCATGTCGAGAACTTCGACAAAAACTTTCGAGCATTCCCGGATGCGGGTGAGGGCGCTTTGCACATCTCCCGGGATGGACGGTTCCATCATGATCAATTCGGCAAAACCGGTGACGGAGCCGATCATATTCCGAAAGTCATGGCGAATTTCCTTGTCGTGCAGGCATTCGTCAGACATCGAGCTCAGTTTCTGCTGGATGGCCTCGCTGGAGTCTTCGATGTATCCGAAAAGTTCAGGCCCCTCCGGCCCCATGGCAGGGATCTGCGGCTTGAGTTTTTCGGCCAGATCGACAACCTCCGAGGTGAGTTTTCGAAGCTGTGCAATCGGCTTGTTGGGATCACCAGTCGATGTGGACGAAGTTTCTGCCGCGGAGGCTCTGCCGGCATTCACAAGGGCGGCGAGTTCTGCTGGCAGAACCTGCGCGGCATTCGCTTTCGCGAAAAGTTTTGTCACTCCGGCGGATCTGGCATGCTCGAGAAGCAGCTCGGCCCCGGTATCACTGGCAAGTCCAATGATGGGCAGGTTGTTCATGCCGGGCATCGTGCGAATGGCCTGGAGGGCCGCCCAAACGCTGCCGCCGGGAAGGTCCAGATCAATGGCCAAAACATCCGGTACGTGTCGATTGCAGAAATCGAGCAGCTGAGTCGCATCCCAAACCAAAGCGGTTTGGAATCCGGTGGAACTCAACGAAGCCTGGACCGATTCAGCCATCGGCACATCAGCTGCAGCAATCAAAATACGGTTCATTTTTGGGAAAATGAGAGGGGTAAGGGGTAATAATTGGGTTATTTATCGAAATTTATTCTAATTTTCATAAAAATAAACATTAAAATGAGAATTTAGGTAATTTTTATAAAAAACTAGGTTTTCCGAGATACTGCTGCTTTCGTGCCACTCGAAACCGCTTGCGATTGCTTTCACCCCTTTTATTTTCCCAGCCAATTCCAAATTCCATTCGTAATCTTTTCTCATGAAACAAATCGCCAAATCTCTCCTCCTCGCCGCTCTGGTGGCTGTGCCGGTCGCAGCCGTTCTTGCCGATGAAGTGGCCGAAGTGAAGCTCACCGCCGACAAGGTGCAGTTCATTTTCGACAAGAAAGAATTCACCGTGAAAGCCGGTCAGAAGGTGAAACTCACTCTCGTGAATCCCGAGGAGAGTGTCACCAAGCAGCCGCACAACATTCTGATCGTGAAGCCGGGTAAAAAAGACGCGGTTGGATTGCTCGCCAACAACGGCCTGACCGATCCCGATTTCCTGACCAAAAAGCAGTGCGTGCCGGAGTCGGATGACATCCTGTTTCACTCCAAGCTGATCCTTCCCGGTGCCGAGGAAACCATCGAGTTTACCGCTCCGTCTGAGCCCGGAGACTATCCCTATCTCTGCACCTATCCCGGCCACTGGGCGCTGATGAACGGCGTCATGAAGGTCGTGAAGTGAGCACGCTGAACGCAGCAATTTCCAAAACCCGGATCCGGTTCCTGCCGGTTCCGGGTTTTTTTGTGCAGAACGAATCAACAGGGTCGGTTTGGCGAACCAATTGACGCCACTTCGTTCAGAATCTGTTGGTTCGTTTTGCTGGACGGATTGACCAAAACTGCGTACAGAACACCCACCCCAATTCACCATGCTTCCCGAAGTCGAAAACCTCCTCGTCATTCAGCATCGCGACCAGAAAATCCGGTCCCTAGATCGGGAACTGGCTAATTTGCCCCGCGAGGAGGCTGAATTGCGGGAGCGGGTGGAAGATGACCAGGCTGCGGTTGATCAAATCAAGTCGGAGTTGCAGGAACTTGAGGTGGCAATGAAAAATCTTGAGCTCGATATCGAAACGAGGCGGGATTCCATTACCAAGCTGAAGACTCAGCAGTACGAGACCAAAAAGAACGACGAATTTCGTGCCATGGGCGACGAGATTGAGCGTTATGGGAAGGAAATCACCAGTCTGGAAGACGACGAACTGGAGTTGATGGAGAAAGCAGAGGAGGTAAAAACCCGCCTCAAAGAGGCCGAAGCCAGGCTCGCGGAAACCACCGGAGATTTCGAAGATGAATTATCCGATTTAAAAGAATCCAAGGTGAATCTGGAAAAGGAGCGGGCCGAACTGGTCGAAAGCCGGACCAAGTATTCAGAAAAAGTCGACGAAGATATGCTGGATGTGTATGACCGGCTCTTCAATGGCAAGGACGGAATCGGAATTGTCGGTCTGATCGACGAGGTCTGCCAGGGGTGCCACATGAAGGTGGTGAAATCCACCACCGTGGCCGTCAAGATGGAGAAAGAGATCGCCTATTGCGAAAATTGCGGCCGAATTCTCTACTGGTGGACCGACGAGACCGATCGAGTCGTCGCGCAGTACGAGTGAACACCATTTTTCGCGAATGGACACCGTTCCGGTCACCTGCCCGACCTGTTTCGAGGTGTTTGAAGTTCCCGCGCCGCCTCCTGCTGAGACACCGACCGAGGTCGATTACGATTGCGAAGTCTGTTGTCGCCCCATGGTGATTGCGTTTGAGCCCGACCCCGTCGATCCGAATTCAGGAGTCACTGCCTTTGCACGAGGCATTCATGATTGAAGCACCGGTGTTTCCAAGAAGTCTAAATTCTGGTAATTCTCTAAAATAATGAAAATTCAGATTTACAAACTTCACGAATAAAATTATCATATTTTTAGATGAAAACCAAATTTACACAAATCGCACTGATCGCTTTTCTGGCAGCGGGAACCTCTTCTGTTTTCGCTGGTGGCTGGGGCGGAAAGTACGTGGTTTCTGAAAAGAACCCGATCGCCAAAAACCCGGTTCCGGCCCCCTGTTATGGCGCGGGATATGAATTCGGTATTTTCGCAGCCGGGATTTTCCCGAACGGCACCGGAGATTACGAAGAAGCCCTCGGCGGAGGCGTCAGTCTCGGTTATTTCTACAACGAAAACCTGGGATTCGACCTCGGCGCTGCCGTCTTCAGTACGGACAGCGAAGTTCACAACTACACGCTGGACCTGGTCTATCGCTTTCCCAATCAGCAGGACTGCTACGCACCCTACGTCTTCATCGGCGGCGGTGTGCACACCAATGGCGAAACGGAAGGTCTCGCACGCGGCGGTCTCGGTCTCGATGTCAAAATGACCGACAGCTGCTCGATTTTCGCGGACGGCGCATACAACTACGTCGCGGGCGATGTCGAAGACTACATCACCGTTCGCGTGGGTCTTCGCTTCAATTTCTAACTCGAGAATCCGACTCAACTCTTTCTAAAAAAAGAGCGCTGCAGGTGGAAATCGCCTGCGGCGTTTTTTTGTGCTGGGTACGATCCAACAGGGTCTGTTCGGCAAACGAACCCTGTTGGTTCGTTTCGTTGACGCCCCGCCGGCTCTCGCGTTCATTCCCGCATGCTATCCGCCGCCCGAACCGGATTTTTTCTGCTCTGCGCTACGCTCGCGATTTTTTCCGGAGCGCAGCAGGAGTCGCAAAACGTTCCGCCGATTCGTGGTTTTCTGATCGTGGAACCGTTCGAAACGCGAGTGGAATTCCTGTTGCAGGCCGAACCACTCCGCGAGTTTCTCAAGCTTGGTGATAGGGCGGAATTCGAGGCTGCAAATGTCCGCGATGCCCTCGAAAAACGGGCCGCTGACTGGCCGGGCCGCCGTTTTTCCACAGGTGATGAGGCAAAATTCGAGCTGACCCGCGTTGAATTCGTGAAACCGGATCCGGAATTGGGGATCAAGGTCGATGACCGCGGTTCGATCCCGGTGTCCGAAGGCCAGGTCGGCCTGGTTTTCACCGCGCAAACGGTCGCTCCACCCGAATCGATTGATCTGACCTGGAATTTTTTCACGGAAGAAATTCAAACCGCCACGGTGGAGTTCGGTTCGCCGGGAAACTGGTCGGCCCGGGTTTTGACGCCCGATTCGAACACGCTGCGCTGGGAAAATTTGGCCGGGCAGGTGAAAGCGCCGACGCTGGATGAAATCCCGGTTCCCAACAGCAGAAAGCCGCTGAATCTCCCTCCGGCGACGATTGTGGTGGTGATTGGAATTGGATTTGTGATTGCGATCGGGCGGGCCAAAAAAAGCGCACCCCGCTGGTTGGGATTCGGGCTGATCGCCTGCATCGCCGGCGCGATTTTGCTGCGAGGCGCGAGGCCGATCCCTCTTCCCAATCCTTTTTCGAAGGCTGAAGTGCCAACCGCTGAAACGGCGGGGAATGTTGTCTATGCGCTGCTGAAGAATATTTACACAGCCTTCGAATACCGGGTCGAGACGGACATTTACGACACGCTGGAGCGATCCGTCACGGGCGATTTGCTGGAGCAGATTTATCTCGAAATCCAGGCTTCTCTGCAGCTCGAAAACCAGGGCGGCGCGCGGGTGCGGGTTTACAACATCGATTTGAAACAATGCGACCCGACTGGTTCAACGGAAGTTTCGGGGTTCGTGGCCAACTGCAATTGGATCACGGCGGGAACTGTCACACATTGGGGCCATACCCACGAGCGCACCAATCGCTACGAAGCCGTCCTGACCGTCGATCCGGCTGGGGACGCGTGGAAATTGAGCGATTTGAAACTGGTGAACGAGGAGCGGATTGACCAAAAATCGACGAAGAATCAATGATCCGCCTCGAAAACGTTTTATTTCGTTACCCGCACGATTCCTTTTCGCTGGACATCGGCGAGCTGGAAATTCCGGCGAAACAGCACGCTGCGGTGATTGGGCCGAGCGGTTGCGGGAAAACGACGCTGCTGCGGCTGATCGCGGGCATTCTTCCGATCGAACAGGGTTCGATTGCCGTTCAGACCCTGTTGGTTCACGAAATGCCCTTGGCGGAGCGGCAGAGATTCCGAATTCAGAATATTGGCCTGGTATTCCAGGAATTCGAACTGCTGGATTACCTGACCGTTGGCGAAAATATCCTGCTGCCGTACCGGGTGAGCGATGCTTTGACCTTGGATCAAGCCGCCGAAAACCGGGCCGCCCAGCTGGCTGAGACAGCCGGGATTTCACCTCTTTTTGACCGGTATCCCGCCGAAATGTCTCAGGGCGAACGCCAGCGGGTATCGATCTGCCGGGCACTGGTGACAAACCCGAACATTATCCTCGCCGACGAGCCGACGGGGAACTTGGATCCGGAGAATCAGCAGAAGGCGGTCGATTTGCTGAAAACGCAAGCGTCGGAGACGGAAGCGACGCTGGTGATGGTGACCCATGAGCATGAGTTGCTGTCGAATTTTGAGCGGGTTGTCGATTTGGCAGATTTGTAGGACGGAGTGCCACTCCATCCTACGATTTTTTTCCCAGCAAATATCGGACCGCGCTCCACAGGCCGGCGTATTTGAACTCGGAATCGATGTAATTCGTGATGACGTAAAACGCGAAATAATAGGCCCGGCAGAACGCCCAGACGCAAATGGCCAGCAGGATGGTTTTTCTCCACCAGGGACCGAATTCCAAAATCAAGAGAACTCCGGCGAGCAGACCGAGGGCGAGTAAAAGGATGCCTTTGAAAATCAGCAGTTTCCTGGATTTAATGTCGCCTCGGGCCATGAGAAAAGTTACCCGATTTCCGGTTGATTGTTCAACCTTCCCCCGTAAATTTCCCGCCCCCGCCAGAATTGCAGGTGCTCCACGATTCGGGCGGGTTAACCGGAGCAACGTCGGAAGTCCGATAAACCAAGTAACCAACCTTACAAACCCAATTAGCTATGTCAGCTACCCAACTTGTGGAGGGTGCCAATGAAGAATTGGCTTCTCTCATTGATCAAAATTTCACGTCCTACCGTGAAAACTCCATCGTTCACGGAAAAATCCTCGAAGTTCGCAACCAGGTTGTGATCGTCGATATCGGTGCCAAATCAGAAGGCATCATTCCTGTTTCTGAATTTGAAGACGAAGAATTTGAAGTCGGCGACGAAGTCGAAGTTCTTCTTGAGCGCCTCGAAAATGACGAGGGCATGGTCGTGCTTTCCAAAGAAAAAGCGGCCCACAAACAAAACTGGGACAAGATCGTCAAAGTTTACGAAGACGGCGGTCTCGTGAAAGGCAAAGTGAAGTCCGTCGTGAAAGGCGGCCTGATGGTCAACGTCGGTGTCGAAGCCTTTTTGCCCGGCTCACAGATCGACATCATCCCGCCGAAGGATCTCAACGAGTACGTTGGCAACGTTTACGAATTCAAAATCGTCAAGGTCAACGACATCCGGAAAAACATTGTCCTTTCCCGCCGCGAAGTCATCGAGGCCGAGCGCGCCGAACAGCGCCAGCAGTTCCTTGAGGAAGTCAAGATCGGCGACCAGGTCGAAGGTCTGGTCAAGAACATCACCGATTTCGGTGCGTTCGTCGATTTGCAGGGCATGGACGGCCTGCTTCACATCACCGACATGAGCTGGGGCCGCATCAATCACCCAAGCGAAATGCTGATCATTGGCCAGCCGGTCAACGTGCAGATTCTCGAGGTCGACAAGGAAAAGGAACGCGTTTCCCTTGGCCTCAAGCAGCTTCAGAACAACCCGTGGGAGGGCATCGAAGAAAAATACCCGATCGCAGGCGAAGTTGCCGGTGTTGTTACGAAACTGGTGCCTTACGGTGCATTCGTCGAAATCGAGCAGGGCGTCGAAGGCCTCATCCACGTGTCCGAACTTTCCTGGACCAAGCGGATCACCCGCCCGAGCGACGTGCTCGAAGTCAACCAGGAGATCAAGGCCGTCGTGTTGGCTATCAATACCGACGAGCAGAAAATTTCCCTCGGCGTGCGTCAGCTTGAACCGAATCCGTGGGACGAAGTTGAATCCCGTTACCCGATCGGCAGCACGATCAAGGGCGAGATCCGAAACCTCACCGCCTACGGTGCTTTCGTGGAACTGGAAGACGGTATCGACGGCATGATTCACGTGTCCGACCTGAGTTGGACGCGGAAGATCAATCACCCGAGCGAGATTCTGAAAAAGGGCGACGAAGTCGAAGCCCAGATCATCGACATCGACAAGACCAACCAGCGAATCAGCCTCGGCATCAAGCAGCTTGAGAACGATCCGTGGAACGAAATCGACGGCCGCTTCAAGGTGGGAGATCTCGTCAAAGGAACGGTCGCGAAAATCGCCAGCTTTGGTGCATTCGTGCAATTGGAAGACGACATCGACGGTCTTGTTCACATTTCCCAGCTGAGCGAAGATCACGTCGCCAAGGTGAAGGATGTGCTGAAAGTCGGCGACGACGTGGAAGCACGCGTCATCAAGGTCGACCGCGTCGAACGCCGCATCGGCTTGTCGATCAAAGCCGCCGAATACAGCGAAGAGCAGCTCAAGAAAGAGACCGCCGCTTTCGAAGCGTTGCGTCCGAGCAGCGACCTCGTTGGACTGGAGCAGGCCTTCAACCTCGCCACCGAAGAGTGGCGTCCGGGCCAGGAAGGCGAAGCTCCGGCGGAGGGAGAAGGAGAAGAAGACAAAGCCGAAGATTGATCGACGGCTTTCGATTTTTTATCCAACCAGAAAAGATTCGAGAACGGCGGGGCGAAAGCTCCGCCGTTTTTCGTGATACGAACCAAACGGGGGCTGTTCGATGAAACAACCCTGTTGGATCGTTTTGGCGCTTCCGGTCTCTCGCTCGATTGCGTGGTGACCAGTCGGTCGGGCTCTGTCAAATTCAGGACATGACGAACAACCGAACGAGACGGAACTTTTTGAAGACTTCGACGGGCGCACTGGCTGCGCCCTACATCGGCTGGAAAACGGCGGCGGCCGGCTTCGGTCCGAACGAAACGGTCCATCTCGCCAGCTTCGGCGGTGGAGGCCGGGCCGCGGCGGATTTGAAGGGGTTCGCAGGCGTGCCCGGGACAAAAATCGTGGCCTTCTGTGATCTCGACCCGCGCCGGGCCGGAAAATCCGTGCAGGCATTTCCCGATGCAAAAATTTACACGGACTGGCGGGAAATGCTGGACGAGGAAGCGGACAATTTTGTCGGGACTGGCTGCGGAGTGCCGGATCACATGCATGCTCCAATGGCGTTGAGCGCGATGGAACTTGGCAAGCACGTCTATGTGCAAAAACCGCTGACCCGGACGATTTACGAGGCACGCCGGCTGCGGGAGGTGGCAGAGGAAAAAGGCCTCGCCACGCAAATGGGCAATCAGCACGGCTCGCGTCGATCGAACCTGACGGCCGTGAAGATTCTTCAGGACGGAATCATCGGAAAGGTTCAGTCCGTGCACTCGATGAATCCAAAAAAGTGGGGCTCGATGAGCCCGTTGCCGGACAGTACTGACCAGGTCCCTGCCGGGTTTGAGTGGGACTTGTGGTGCGGCGTGCAGGAGCCCCGGAGATACGTGCACGGTGAATACCACCCCTCAAACTGGAGGAAGCGGCTGGATTTCGGCACCTCAACACTCGGCGATATGGGCTGCCATATCTATCACCCGTGGTTTAAGGGGCTGGGCGATCCCACGCCGATTAGCGTGGTGAGCCACGGGCCGGCGCCGGTTGACGCGGACAGTTGGCCGGTTGACTGGAAAGTGACGTGGAAGATGAAATCGAGTGAGCAGGGTGATTTCGTCGCGACCTGGTATGACGGGGCGAATTTTCCGGAACAGGAGGTTCTGGACATGGTGGGCGGGAAGGACAACGTCCCAAAGAACGGGAGCGTGGTGATTGGCAGTGACGGAGCTTTGACTCTCCCCCATGCCAGCAACAAGTTGCCGACTCTTTACCGCGACGGAAAAGCCGTGCCGGACGCGTTTGAAGAAATTCCTGATGATTCGCATTTTAAAAATTGGATTGAAGGGATTCGAAGTGATGGAAAGAAAGAAACCGTGTCGGGATTCAGCCACAGCGGACCAGTTACAGAGGCGGTGTTATTGGGAACGATTGCAGTAAAGTTTCCAAAAACTGAGCTGACCTGGGACTCGATTGCCGGTCGCTTTACAAATTCAGACAAGGCGAACGAATTTGTTAAGCCGACATACCGTAAGAACTGGACAGTTTCGCTGTTTTGATCTCCCGAATTAGCTGGTGGCTTCCGCAGTGGTTTTCAGGTATGCCGCGCGAAAGTCATCGAGGGCCCGGTAGAGCCGCATCTTGGTAGCGCTGAGCTTCAGGTTCTTTTCTTCCGCAATTTCCTGGAGGCTCAGCCCCTTGACGAAACGCTTGGCGACGATGTCGCGCTTTTCTCCGTCGAGGAGATTCAGGGCTTCCTGGACATTTTCACAAAGCTCATCGATTCCGGCGTCCGCGGAGTTTGCGGACTCTTCAATGTGAGTTTGCTCGGCGAATTCGTTCTGCTTTTCGCTGCGACGGCACAGGACCCGGCCACGGGACATGCACATGTTGCAGACGATCCGGTAGAGCCAGGTTGAGAAAGCAGAGCGTCCCTGGAACTGGTGAATTTTCCGGAATACCTGCACAAAGACATCCTGGCAGACTTCTTCGGCATCCATCCGGCTGCGAATCATCGTCATGCAACGATTCAGAACCAAAGGGCGAAAGCGCTCCACGATTTCGTTGTAGGCATCGACCCGATGAGGTAGCTCGCGCTTGCACTGTTC
>JABDJT010000560.1 GCA_013003335.1 Verrucomicrobiales bacterium
ACATTCGGTTTTCCAGTGAGGACCGCGAGGTCGTTGCTGAGGTAACGCGTCGCGAAATTGTCGGTCCCGTCGATGATCAAGTCATACTCCGCCGCGATTTCTTTCGCGTTTTCCGAGGTGAACCGGACCGGATAGGTTTCAATTTCGACATGCGGATTGATCTGTTCGAGTGTGTCGCTGGCTGATTCGATTTTCGGACGGCCATTGTCGTATTGACCGTGCAGAATCTGCCGTTGCAGGTTGGAAAGATCGACGACGTCCGGATCCACGATCCCCAGTTTCCCGATCCCGGCCGCTGCGAGATACATGGCGATCGGCGACCCGAGACCGCCGGCACCGATACAGAGAATTTTCGCCGCTTTGAGCTTTTTTTGCCCCTTGAGGCCGACGTCTGGAATTGTGACGTGGCGGGCATACCGCTGCAATTCAACCGGTGAAAGTTCAACCTCCTCGAGGTGCGACGGATCAAGAATCGTGTTCATTTTTTACACAAAAGGAATTCAGCCTGTCGCTGTAGGGGCAAAAATCAGGCAGAATTGCCCGGTAGCAAGCTACCGAAACGTAACGTAAATTACTTCTTACCCCATGAAAACCCATCCAAAACCTGTTTTTCAATCCCTCGCCGCGATCGCTGCAGTATTCGTCTGCTTCAGCCCGATCGCTTCCGCGCAAGATACCGCGGACTTGAAGTTTACCGAACTGAAGAAAAAGCTCAATATCGACCAGGCGGCCGTCAAAACCGAGAATGGGGCCCTCGCTTCCTATGCCCCCGCCCTGAAGCGCGCCATGCCGGCCGTAGTCACGATTTTTTCAACCCGTGAAGCCCCGGTCGCGGACGCCGATGCGAACGGTGGTAACAATCCCGGTCTTGCTCCCGACCGTGAAGAATTGTTTCGCCGCATGTTTCCGGATCTCCCGGAAGACTTTTTCGATCGTGCGATGCCCCCGGGACACCCCGCCCCCCCCGAGCAGGGACTCGGATCCGGCGTCATCATTTCCGAGGACGGCTACATCCTGACCAACAATCACGTTTCAGGCGGAAACGGCGCCAAGATTCGGGTCACCATTCCCGGCGACAAAAAAGAATACGAAGCCAAGCTGATCGGCGCTGACCCCAAGACGGACGTCGCGCTGATCAAGATTGACGCGCAGGGCCTGCGGCCGATCACGATTGCCGACAGTAAGAAACTCCAGGTGGGTGACGTGGTTATGGCCGTGGGCAATCCCTTCGGACTCGAGCAAACCGTCACGCACGGGATCGTCAGCGCCCTCGGGCGTAACAGCCTCGACATCACCGGTGGCGGCTACGAAAACTTCATTCAAACCGATGCCTCCATCAACCGCGGGAACTCCGGCGGAGCCCTCGTCGATGCACAGGGCCGCCTCGTCGGGATCAACACCGCCATCCAGAGCGGAATGACCGGCGGCAACATCGGCATCGGTTTTGCCATCCCGTCCACCATGGCACTGAACATCGTGGAACGTCTCCTCGACGGCGGCGGCGTGGTCCGGCGCGGATTCCTCGGCGTGTATCTCCGCGAACTCGATACCAATTTCGCCAACGCCCTCGGCCGCGATGACCGATCCGGCGTTCTCGTAACGGAAGTCGGTCCGGGTTCCCCTGCCGACAAGGGCGGCCTGAAAGCCGGTGACCTGATCCTGAAATTCAACGAAAAGGAAGTCGACAGCATGCCCCGCCTGCGGCTCGACATTTCCAACACTCCACCCGGCTCCGATGTGGAGTTTCTCGTCATCCGGAATCGGAAAGAAAAGAAGGTAAAAGTGACGCTCGGCGATCTCGAGGCACGCGGCGAAGTCTTCGCCAATCGCGGACCTCGCCCCGGTGTGCCAGCCCCCGAGCCAGTCGCTCCCCCGTTTCTCGAAGGTGTCAAAATCAAGGACCTCGATGACAAGCTGCGCGAGATGCTCTCTCTGCCGGACGACGTGGACGGCATTCTCGTCGAGAGCGTCACGGCAGACTCACCGGCCGGCGAAGCCGGGCTGGAAGCCGGTCATGTGATCACCCAGGTCGATCAGCAGGACGTGAATTCCTCCGAGACCGCCAAAGGATTGCTCAAAGAATTCGACGGTGACGTGATGCTCCTCCAGGTCTACTCCGAGGGTCGACACGACATCCTCGCGATCCCCCTGAAAGGCGAGTAATTCCGGGAATCCAGTTTTTTTCGATCGAACAGGGTTGGTTCACCGAACCAACCCTGTTTGTTCGTTTTGGGCTTTCGGGTTGAAAAGCCCTTCCCTTTTCGCTTTGGTCGGGCATGCCCGAAACTCTCAACATCGCCCTGCTCGGCCACCGGTTCATGGGCCGGGCCCATTCCAACGCCTGGCTCCAATCGACCAAATTTTTCGACCCGAAACGCAAGCCGGTCCTGAAAGTCGTCTGCGGGCGGGATAAAGAAGAC
>JABDJT010000584.1 GCA_013003335.1 Verrucomicrobiales bacterium
ACATTCGCCCGTGTCCGACCAGTCGCTCACGTAAACCGATCCGTCCGGCGCGAGCTGGAGGCAGACCCCCATGAACCACGGGTCCTTCGAAATCATCAAATCCGGCGCATGACTGGCGATGAAACCGGATCCGTGACGCTTCGGGATGTCGACGTTGATCCGGTCGCCGTGAATGTTATTCAAAAAAATCGCGCCGTGATATTTTTCCGGCCACGGTCCCCCTATCGGATACACCAGAACACCGCAGTGCGCGTGCCCACCGCCGAGATCGAGCGTCTCTTTCGACCCGAGTTGCTTCCGCAAATCTCCTCCCTGGTGATGTAAATGATCCGCGATCGTCTCGATGCGCCGGTAGGCGTGCTGACTCGATTTTCGCCCGCGCCACGGCTCGTAGTGCGCCCCCTGGATCGCGTGAAAGAGATGGGGGTTCACGCAATTCGTCATGAAAGCCTCGCCATTCTCGTCCCAGTCGATCCCCCACGGATTCGTCGTTCCGTCGCAAAACGATTCCCAGTTTTTTGACACCGGATCGAAGCGCCACACACCGCCATCAAAGCGAACGCGTTCCTCTTCCGGCGTTCCGGGTTTCCCGATCAGCGACCAGTTCGTGCGGCCGTGCGTCGCGTAAAGCCATCCGTCCGGCCCCCACTCAAAACCGTTCGCGAGATTGTGGGAATTTGCGTGATTCCCGAAACCGTCCAGCACAACCTCCGGCTCGCCGTCCGGCACATCGTCGCCATCGCGATCCGGGATGAAGAAAAAATGCGGCGGCGACATCACCCATGCCCCGCCGAAACCAACTTCGATGCCGGTCACATAATTCAGCTTGTCGTAAAAAACGGTGCGCTTGTCATGCTGCCCGTCGTTGTCGGTGTCTTCTAAAATTGTGATGCGATCGCCTGCGGGATCATCGGTGTGTTTCGGATAGCTAAGCGCCTCACAAACCCACAAACGCCCCCGTTCATCGACACAAAAATCGATCGGCTGAACCACATCCGGCTCCGCCGCAAACAGCTTCACCGAAAACCCTTCCGGAACCTGCATCGTGGCGGCCGCTTCTTCAGGCGGGAGGGGTTGATCGACGGTTTCCTCCGCAAAAACAGGGCCTAAGAAGAAAACGAAAATGGGAAAAATTCGGAACACGGAAAGAGTAAACCACAGTTTTAGATACCCGCGCACCCACAGATTTGCGTCAGCAATTTTCTGCCCAAACCCCGATCCAGTCTGGTAAAACAACTCCATGAAAAAGACGCTTACCATTTCCGCAGTCATCACCGCCTTCGCCGCGATCACGATTATAGCTTCGCCGGACAAGGCGCCCAAAGGATTCACTTCGCTGTTCAACGGCAAAGACCTCTCCGGATGGAAAATTCCGGAGGGCGACAACGACCATTGGAAAGTGCTCGACGGGGTGATCGATTACGACGCGCAGTCCGAGGCGAAGGGCGACAAGAATCTCTGGACGGAAAAGGAATACGGCGACTTTGAATTGAAAATCGACTGGCGGATCAAGGAAACGACCGGCTTTTACGACGTGCCGTATGTCCTGCCCGACGGCAGCTACGTGAAGGACGAGAACGGCAAAAAAATCACGCATCCGATGCCGAATGCCGACTCCGGCATTTATCTGCGTGGCCAGGGAAAATACCAACTCAACATCTGGTGCTGGCCCATTGGTTCAGGGGAGATGTACGGGCTGCGCAACAACGACAAAACGCCGCCGGAAATTCGCGCCGGCGTGACGCCGAAGCTGAATGCTGACAAACCGGTCGGCGAGTGGAACACGTTTGAAATCAGACTCGTCGGCGACCGACTCGACGTGAAATTGAATGGCCACACCATCATCGAGAACGCGCTTTTGCCGGATGTGCCGGAAAAAGGGGCGATTGCCCTGCAGCATCATGGCGGAAAAAAACCCGACGGCACATTTTCGCCGGCCTCGAGCCTCGTGCAGTTCCGGAATGTGTTTATCAAAGAGCTGTGAGCCCTAGTTTCCCTCGCGCACTTCCGGCGGGTGATCGAAATCACCGCCGAGGGAGAGGTGGAGATCGATGCGGTTCTGAAGTCGCTGGAGACGCAACTGCAGCAAGGTGCTCCGGGCATCGAACGCGCGCCGCTGGCTTTCCAGAACGGTGATGATGTCCACGCCGGGAATGCCTTTTTCATACTGATCGAGGCTGAGACGCTCCGCGCGATCGGATTCTTCAACGGCTTTCTCGAGCGCTGCGAGCTGTCGCAAATAATACTGTTCCGCCGCCAGGGCCGTTTCGACTTCCCGAAAAGCGGTCAAGGCCGTTTCGGCGTAGGTCGCAGCGATTTCATCCCGCTCTGCTTCAGAAAGTCGGATCTCCGAACGCAATCGCCCGCCCTGGTATACCGGCTGTGCGAGCCCCTGCCCGATATTCCAGACGAGGTTGCTCAAGTTCAACAGGTCTTTCAATTCCTGCGTCGTACTGGTCCCGATCCCACCATTGATCCGAAACGTGGGTAACAGGGCTTTCCGTGCGGCGGCAACTTCCTGCAACTGCGCATCGACCCGCGCCTCTGCAGCAATCAAATCCGGGCGCCGGAGCAACAGCGTCGTTGGTAAGCCGGCCGGCACGGACCGGTGAATCGCCGGTAGTTCTTTGATCGATTTGATTTTTCCTTTCGGGTATCGCCCTAACAAAGCCTCCAACACACGGCGGGACGCATCGGCCTCTCGCTGTTGTTGAGCAATGGTCGATTCCGCCCGTGCGACATCCGCGCGACTCAAGCTGATATCCAGAGCGGTCCGGTCCTCGGCATCACCGGCTTCGAGCTTGGCATCGAGAATTTCCAGATTCTCCCGCAGGCTCTCCAGATTCTTTCGCGACAATTCAACCTGCAGCTCCGATTCCACCTGTTCGAGGGCTGTTTTGGCCACATTGGCAGCGAGGGAAAGCCGGGCAGCCTGAAAATCGGAATCAGCAGCGTCGAGTTCAGCGAGGCGGGCCCTTTTCAGATTCGCGACCCTTCCCCACAAATCGACTTCCCAGATCAGGTCGAGGCCAAGGGCAAACTGATTGGCCCGCGACGAGACAAATTGGGCCCCCCGCAAATTCTGCGACCGGCTCGTCGTAAAATCGGTGTCGAACAGCGGTCGGCGGTCTGCGTTTGCAATCCGGACACGCTCTTCCGCCTGCCGGATGCGGGCAGCCGTCGAGACGAGGTTGTAGTTGGTTCCCACCGCTTCCCGCGCGAGGTCCATCAGGGCGCTGTCCCCGAAATCTTCCATCCACGCCGTGGCCGCATCCCCCGGCACCTCGATCCGTGCCGCGGTCCAATTCTCCGGGATATCCGAGGAAACAGCTGTCGCCAGTCTCGGATCATCGAGACCGGTGGTGACGCAGCCACTCGTGGAAAAGAGCAGCAATGTGGCAACCGACGCAGCGATCATCGGGATCGCAGCGCCCGTTCGTGTTTCGTTTCGGGGCATCATTCTGCCGGGGTTTCGGGCCGGTCATTCAGCACCGGATTGCCGGATTTGTCGAACCGAAAACGAACCCGGCTCCGAATGAACACGGTTGGTTCAGCGAACGTACCCTGTTGGTTCGTTTTCCTGGGGGAGCCTATCGAACGGGACCGAAATGATGGCCGAAGGGGTAATACACAAAGAGCGCGCGACCGACGACGTTTTGTGCCGGCACGTGGCCCCAGTCGCGGGAATCGGAGCTGTTGGAGCTGTTGTCGCCGAGAGCGAAATACTTTTCCGGAGGTAGCTCGGCAAATTCGGAACGGATGCTGCGCTGATATCCGGAATAACCGTTTTCTGCGGACATGACACGTCGGATTCCCGGCTCGGACGCCGGTTCGCCGTTCACCAGTAATCGGGGCGATTCGATTTCCAGACGATCACCGGGAATGCCGACGCACCGCTTGATGAAATGCTGAACCTCGCCGTATTGAATCCCGCCGGTGGTAAAGACAAACACATCGTCCCGTTTCGGTTTGCGCCAGTGGTAGGTGAAACGGTCGACCAGCAGCCAGTCGCCGGAATCGACGTAGCCCTGCGCAATCACCGTACCCTCCTCCACTTTGCCGATCAAAACGCTGGCGGGGTTGGGGAAGACCCGGTGATTCAACAGGCTCCTGACGGAGTCTTTGGTTCCGGGAATCTTGAACTTCCGGCCACGGGTAGTCGTCAGGTAGGTGCGCGGAAAAAACAGGAATTCGTTCCGCTCAGAAAATCGCGTGCCGTCGAGAACAATCCCGTCGGTTTGGTCGGAAACCACGTTCACATGCGTGCGCCCGAACCAGACCTTGTCCCACCATCGCTGAAATGCGTTTGTCGGAGGCTCGTAGTCAGGCGGAGCGGTGCGAATCGCATCCGGCCCGGCAGTTTCCGCCGTCGGGTAGGAAATGATGCCGTTCAAGGTCGGCTGCATCGATCCGGTGGGAATTCGCGACGGCTGAGCGACGTACGCGCGAATCGCCATTGCCAGCACGACGGCGACGAAGAGAATTTCGAGATTTTCCCGAAGGGCAGAATACTTGTACCCCGGCACGGCTGTCTCGCAGGTCTTGGTCAGTCGATCGGCCTGCTGTTCGAGGTCCCAGCGGGTCGCGGCACCGTCTTCGAGCGTGGCATCGAGATCCCGTTCCAGCTGCTCGATTTCGGCCTCACTTTCCGGTGGGATCAAGTCGCTGTGATAGTGCAGAAACTTCCGGACACCTTTTCGCAAGTGCTTGACCTGCTTGTGATCGCGGGAATGGAGCGGGCGGAGTTTTTTCGGATCAGGCTCCGGCTTTTTCTCCTCCTCAACCGGAGTCGATTTCGCTGCCCCGTTGTCCTCCGTCACGTCTGGTTCTGTTTGGAATTCACTCACGAATCCGTTTTCAGAACCTTGATGAACGCATCCTGCGGGATGTTCACTTTCCCGACCGCTTTCATTCGCTTTTTGCCCTCTTTCTGTTTCTCAAGCAGCTTTCGCTTTCGGGAAATATCGCCGCCGTAACATTTCGCGGTCACGTTTTTGCGCATCGCGGAGATTGATTCACGGGCGATAATTTTTCCGCCGATGACGGCTTGAATCGCCACGACGAACAGTTGCTGCGGGATGACTTCTTTCAGCTTTTTCGCCAGGTGACGACCGCGAGCCTCGGCTTTATCGCGGTGAACGATCACGGAAAAGGCATCAACCGGCTCGCCCGAAATCATCATGTCCATTTTCACCAGATTCGCCGCGCGATACTCGGCGTGCTCGTAATCCATCGATCCGTATCCCCGGGTCATCGACTTCAGCTTGTCGTTGAAATCGACAAGAATTTCGTTCAGCGGCAACAACGCGGTCAGCAGTACGCGGGTGCCGTCGAGAGTTTCGGTATTGACCAGTTCGCCACGTTTATCGGCGATCAATTTCATCAGTTCCCCGATGTAATCATTCGGCGTCATCACGAAGGCCCGGACCATCGGTTCCTCGATTGTCTCGATGATTTGCTGCTCAGGGAGGAAACTCGGGTTGTCGACTTCGACCATTTCGCCGTCAGTTTTCGTGACCTTGTAAACCACTCCGGGGTAGGTCGAAATCACGTCCATGTCGAACTCGCGGCGGAGCCGTTCTTGCACGATTTCCATGTGCAGCAGACCGAGAAATCCGCAGCGAAATCCAAATCCGAGAGCTGCGGAGCTTTCCGCCTGGAAGGTGAAAGCCGCGTCATTGATCTGCAATTTGCCCATCGCGAGCTTGAGCTGCTCGAAATCATCCGTTGTTACCGGGTAGATCCCGCTGAACACCATCGGCTGAATTTCTTTGAACCCGGGCAATGGATCTTTCGCAGGGCGAATTGTTTCGGTGATCGTGTCGCCGATTTTCACGTCGTTGGATGACTTCACGTTGGCAATCAGGTAGCCCACATCGCCCGCGTTGAGCGTTTCACGTTTGGTTTGTTTCGGGGTGAAAACGCCGCACTCCTTGATCTCGTAATTTTTCCCCGTCGACATCATCTTGATGCCGTCGCCACGCTTCATCGTGCCGGTAACCATTCGCACGTAGCTGACCACACCGCGATACGTGTCAAAAACCGAGTCGAACACGCTCGCTCGAAGGCTTTCGTCCTCAAAGTCTTCCGTCGACGGAGCCGGGACATGTTCCACGACGGCTTCCAGGATTTCTTCGATGCCAATTCCTTCCTTTGCGCTTGCCTGAATCGCTTCTTCGGCCGGGATTTGGAGAATATCTTCGAGCTGTTTCAGCACGGCCGGTACATCCGCGCTCGGCAAATCGATCTTGTTGATTACGGGAATCACTTTCAGATTTTGCTCGTTGGCGAGATGAATATTCGCCACGGTTTGCGCCTCGACACCCTGCGCGGCATCGATTAACAGCAAGGCCCCTTCACAGGCAGCGAGCGAGCGACTCACTTCGTAGGAGAAATCCACGTGCCCGGGCGTGTCGAGCAGGTTCAACTGGTAGGAAACGCCGTCTTTTGCGATGTATTCCATGCATACCGGGTGCGATTTGATGGTGATGCCGCGCTCCCGTTCGAGATCCATCGAATCGAGAAGCTGATCCTGCTGTTCCCGCTGCGTAATGGTTTTCGTCGCCTCCAGGAGCCGATCCGAGAGAGTCGTTTTCCCGTGATCGATATGGGCAATGATCGAAAAATTCCTGGTGCGTTCGATGGACATGAAAGGGGCGCGGGAAACTACCGGCAAGTCGGGGAATGTAAAGCCGTGCCGCTCTTCGAGCAAACAGGGTCTGTTCGCCGAACCAACCCTGTAGAATTGGATCTCAGGCCTCCGCTTCGCCGCCAAATTCAGGCGGTGCATCCAATTCACCCATTGCCGCCATGATCCGGTCGGCGATTTCCTGGTAAAGCGCTTTCCCTTTCAATTCTCCGCTGGCGATCAGTTCCGAAAAATCGAGGGTATCACCCACGACCATGCACATTTTTCTCCGTCGAGGCCATTTCGCGCCCCGCGGGAGCACCTCTTCCGGCCCAAACAACCGAACCGGCACGACCGGCACCTTGGCCTTCGCTACGATCATTCCCACGCCGGCCTGACCTTTTTCTTTCAGCTTCCCGTCCCAGCTCCGTTCGCCCTCGGGGAACAACACCACTTTTTCCCCTGCCTTCAGCAAGGCGATCACTTTCTTCAGAATCGACAGCTCGGGATTGCCCTGGTCAACGGGGATAGCCTGCCAGCGCGTCAGCACCCAGTTTGCGATTGGGTTCCGAAACAGCGTTTTGCGGGCAAAATAGTAAACCGGTTTCCGATACCCGATTCCCACGAGGGGCGGATCGAGAAAACTGACGTGGTTGGAAGCGATCAGCACTCCGTCGAGGTCTTCCCGTAATTTTTCGCGATTGAAAACCTTGTAGGGGCCGTAAAGCCAGCTCGCGAATTTGAAAAATGCGTGTCCGATCCAGTAAATGATCTTCATCTTTCCGAAGGAAAATTCTCGAGAATTTTTTCAACAACTTCATCGATCTCCATTGCCGAAGTATCAATCACCTGTGCGTCTTCGGCGATTTTCAGAGGAGCGGTTTTCCGGCTGGAATCGACCCGGTCCCGTTTTTCGATTTCATCGTCGATTCCCTGGTCCCGCCGACGTTGAGCCCGGACTTCCGGCGACGCGTCGATGTAGAATTTGTGGGGTGAATCCGGAAAAACGACCGAACCGATATCACGGCCTTCCATCACAACCCCCGCACCGCTTTCAGCACCGTATTTCCGCTGCTCGGCGACGAGTCGCTCCCGCACCTCCGGGATTTTTGCGATGATGGAAACGTGGTCGTTGACTTCCGGCGAGCTGAGCTGAACGGCGGTCAATTCCGTTCCGTTTACCGCGATCGTCCCGATCCCTTCGCGCTTCCCGCTTTGGAATTCCGTCTGAGCCAGCAAATCGAGTACCGATTCAGTTTCAGATGGATCCACATCTGACTGAAGCGTGTGAAACGTGAACGCCCGGTACATCGCGCCGGAATTTACAAAAATCAGGCCGAGCCGGGCAGCCACGCGTTTCGCCACGGTGCTTTTCCCCGAGGCGGCGGGGCCGTCGATCGCGACGATGAGGGGCTGAGATTTCTCCGGCATGATGGGCCGGAACAGTGAACGCGCCCGCCCGCGTTTTCAACGCCGAATCGGAGCGAAAACGACGTCGCAAAAATCATTTTGTGACTTTCCCCTCTTTCCTAACGCCTAACCAATCAGTCCGGCCCTCCTCCTTCGGGCACAGTATTCTCCCCCAATACTCTGCGAAGAACCCGTTCTTTGCTCCCTTTCGGATTTCCGGATGCACATCGACCCCGGGCTTTTCCCCTTCCCTGTTTGGTGATGTGTCCGGAAATCCGACCGGGAGGGCCGGATTATTCAACCGGAACAGCTTCGGCGCTGGGCTCCGAAGATTCCGGTTCAGGTTCTTCCCCTTCAAATGGCTCGCTCCGCGATGCAGAGGCCGTGGGGCGCGGAATTCGACCGTTTTCAAAGGTGTATCGGACCAGTTTCCGGTCTTTGGCCCGGTAGGTATAAACCGCCCGTCCTCCTGCATACTTCCGGACGGAGACGGGTTCGCCGTGTATCCAGTTCACCTGGGCAGGTGTCATCCCGGGAACGACCGACCCGCGTTTCACGGTGTCGCAGGCGGAAAAGACGATCAGGGTCAAAGAGATCAGCAAAGCAAGCCGGACAATTTTCATAGTCCCGCCAGTGTCCCGCGAAGTGCGGCACAGGACGATCAAAAAATTCACCGGTATTCTTTCCGATATTGCATCGGCGTCATCCCCATCGTTTTACGAAACTGCCGGCTGAAGGCTGCCTGATCGTAAAACCCGAAATCCGTGGCGATATCGGCGATGGACTTTCGGGTCCGTCGCAAGTCGT
Source organism: Verrucomicrobiales bacterium (assembly GCA_013003335.1). Classification (GTDB taxonomy): domain Bacteria; phylum Verrucomicrobiota; class Verrucomicrobiia; order Verrucomicrobiales; family DEV007; genus JABDJT01. The sequence goes on from JABDJT010000584.1 coordinate 8,846, forward strand.
CACACGAAGCATAGATTCTCATTTTCACGATGAACTGCTGGGGCGGGACTTTGAGGTGCTGCTTGAACTTCCGCTCGAATTGCCGCACGGACAGTCCGCTCATCTCAGCAAGCCGGGGAATGGCGATGTCGGTCCGATGGAAATTTGCGCCGATGTAATCCAGGGCCGGGGAAATATCCATATCGGGTGGCAAAAACTCCCGCTGCACATCGTAATCC
>JABDJT010000031.1 GCA_013003335.1 Verrucomicrobiales bacterium
GACTCACCCTTCCCCACATTGCGCCCGCTGCCGCAGCGCATGATCACACAAGACCAGCGCAGACATCGCTTCTACAATCGGCACGGCGCGGGGAAGCACGCAGGGATCGTGCCGGCCGCGACCGGTCAGCTCGGTGTCTTCTTTTTCCGTCGAAACGGTGTCCTGCGCCGTCATGATCGTCGCGGTCGGTTTGAAGGCGACGCGGAAGATGATGTTTTCACCGTTGGAAATCCCGCCCTGCACACCGCCGGATCGATTGGAGGCGGTTCGGACGCGGTCGCCTTCCATACGGAAGGGATCGTTGTGATCGCGACCGGTCAGCTGCGTCCCGGCAAAACCGGATCCGACTTCAAAACCTTTTGTCGCCGGCAAACTGAGCATCGCCTTGGCCAAATCCGCTTCCAGCCGATCGAAAACCGGCATTCCCAGACCGACCGGGCAATTTCGAATGACGCACTCGATCGTTCCGCCGACGGAATTTCCGTCCGCGCGCATTTCCTTGATCAGCTCAATCATTTTTTCCGCTGCCGCGGGATCGCCGGTCCGCACGATGTTTGATTCCACGTCCGCCAGCGTCACGGAATCCGAATCGACCTCCGCCTCGATGTCACGAACCGTTTTCACGTAGGCCACGATTTCCAAATCGTCCGCAAATTGCGCCGTCAGCACCTTTTTCGCGATCGCTGCCGCAGCAACCCGCCCGATCGTTTCGCGGGCGCTGGACCGGCCGCCGCCTTCGTGATTCCGGATGCCGAATTTCGCGTCGTAGGTGTAATCCGCGTGCGAAGGCCGGTATTTCTCCTTCATCTCTGAATACGCCTCCGGCCGCGCATCCTTGTTCCGAACCAGGATCGAAATCGGCGAGCCGATCGTTTTTCCTTCAAACACGCCCGACAAAATTTCCGCCTGATCGGCTTCTTTTCGCGGCGTCGTGATTTCCGATTGGCCCGGTTTCCGGCGGTCCAGGTCGTGCTGGATTTCCTCCTGCGAAATCTCGATGCGGGGCGGGCAGCCGTCGATTACCACGCCGACCCCGCCTCCGTGCGATTCGCCGAAGGTGTGAATTCTGAAAAGTTGTCCAAACGTTGATCCCATAAAAAATTGATCGCCCAAAAATCGGCGCGAAGCCGGAAATGGAAAGGGTAAAAATCCGCGAAAACGAATCAACAGGGTTGGTTCGGTGAACGAACCCTGTTGATTCGTTTTTCCCTGTCAGGGCGCTTCGCCGATTTGAATTGCGAATTTGGCGGCGATTTTCTGAACAAAAGGCCGGTGGCGATCGGGGCAGTAGTAATGCCATCGCTCAAGGAATTCGGGAAAGGTGTCGTCGGGGTAGGATTGATCGACATTCAGCCAGCCGATCGCTTCCCAGCCTTTGGGATTCGCTTCGAACAGGGGAAGGAGATGAACGGCGACGACATTGTTCAATTCGCGCTGGCCCGCCGATTCGCGAAGTTTCGGCTCCATTTCTTCGAACCATTCCGGAAGCGGCTTGCGGGCCTGGAGAGCGGATTCGTCGATGCGCTTTTGGGCGTAATCCACAAGAGCGGAATGGAAGCTCTTCCAGTTCTCGTAAGGCGGATCGGTTTTCCAGGTTTCGGCCATTTGCTTCAGGGTAAAAAGGGAGGCCACTTCGCAGAGGCTTTCCTCGAACCACCCGTTGGGATTCTCGTCTTTTCGGTAGTTGCTGAGGATGTGGCACAGTTCGTGGGAGAATTGAAAGCTGTACTGGGCCCAGAAGGTTTTGCCGGTGTTGAGCTTCACGGTGTATCCGCCACCGGAATCACGATTGTACAGCGTGATAGGCCCCCCTTTCGGCTCGACCTGGATCGGCTCCAGGTGTCGCGCGGGAAACCAGCGGATCAATTCGGTGCCCGCACTTTCGAGCACGGCCTGAACGTCGCGAATCGATGCACCGTCCCAGGCTGATTTGTCGCCGATTGGATGGATTTTCAGCGCGCCTTCCGTCACGAGCGGTTTGGGAACGGGATTGGCAACCGGGTCTGGCGATGTTTTCTGACCCGGGGACGACGCCGTAGGTTCGTCGGGGATCGATTCCGATTCGGGCTTTTCCTGCCGGCATCCTGCTGTCAGCGCCAGTACTGCGACGGAAACGAGCGTGAAGATTGAGTGTACGGGCTTTGGCATGGCACGAATCAATTTACCAGGTCCGGCTTGAGAATCAGAGAATCGCGTTCAAGATGAAATCGATTGTGCCGGATTCCAATCCCAAACCCCTTCGACCTGCCGTTTTTTTTGATCGCGACGGCGTCGTCAATCGATCTCCCGGTCCGGGTTACGTGCTGGATTGGGATGTCTTCGAATTCAATCCCGGATTTTTCGAGGCTTTCGGAGCAGTGAAGAATGCCGGATGGCTGGTTGTACTGATCACCAGCCAAAAAGGCGTGGGGAAAGGCCTGATGACCCAGGCTGACCTGGATGAAATTCACGGCAACCTGCAGGATTCGCTGCGCGCAAAATTCGGGCGCGGGTTTGACGGAATTTACGCGTTTACCGGCACGCCCGATTGTCCCCATCAATCCAAGCCGGATCCGGAAATGATTCACGCTGCGGCGGAGGAATTGGGCATCGATTTGGCCCGATCCTGGATGATTGGAGACGCGGATCGCGATATTTTGATGGGAAAAGCAGCGGGTTTGGCGGGCACAATCCGGCTATTGGGCGAAAAACCGGTGGGAGAAGGGGCGGAGGCGGTTTTCACGATTGAGAATTCAACCGAAATGGCGGCTCAACTCATGGAAATTATGTCAATTTCAGGTGATTAAAACTCCGTGCTGGCATTTCAGGAGCCGATGGATACATTGAGATCCCTCAATTTTCACTCTCCAACTGATCTTACATGGCACGCGCCTCCAATCTCACGATGTGTTCCTTCTGTGGCAAAAGCCACGCGGAGGTCAAGAAACTGATCGCCGGTCCAGGCGTCTACATTTGCGATGGCTGCATCAACGTTTGCCGCGGAATCCTGGAGAAAGAACTGCACGAAACCGAAGAGGAAGCGCCCTCCGGTTTTTCTGTGCCGAAGCCAAAAGAACTTTGTTCGAAACTGGACGACCATGTCGTCGGGCAGGAACACGCCAAGAAGGTGCTTTCGGTCGCGGTGCACAATCACTACAAGCGCGTGCAGCAGTTTTCGGCTCCGTCGAGCCTCCGATCGGATGACCGCCTGTCCGAATTTGACGATGTCGAAATTGAAAAGAGCAACATTCTGTTGATTGGCCCGACCGGGTCCGGCAAGACGCTTCTCGCGAAGACTCTCGCGAAAGTCCTCAATGTTCCCTTTTGCATCGCAGATGCCACGACCTTGACGGAAGCCGGCTACGTTGGCGAAGACGTTGAAAACATCATTTTGCGTCTTCTCCAGTCGGCCGACTACGACGTCAAGCGTGCCGAGATGGGCATCATTTACATCGATGAAATTGATAAGATCGGGCGGAAAACGGAAAACGTGAGCATCACCCGCGACGTATCCGGTGAAGGCGTCCAGCAGGCCCTGCTGAAGATTCTGGAAGGTTCGGTTTGCAACGTTCCCCCGCAGGGTGGCCGCAAGCATCCCCAGCAGGAATACATCCAGGTAAACACCGAGAAAATCCTGTTCGTTTGCGGCGGGGCTTTCGTCGGTCTGGAGGAAATCATTTCCCGGCGTGTCGGCAAACGTGTTCTCGGATTTTCGGAAGAAGGTTCCCACGTCGCTGATCAGGACGAACTGGAACTGCACCTCCGCAATGTCACCCCGGAAGACCTTCACGGATTCGGCCTGATCCCTGAATTCATTGGGCGGCTTCCCGTTGTCTCCACACTGCGAAATCTCACTCGCGAAGAATTGATCCAGGTTCTGACCGAGCCGAAAAACGCGATGGTGAAACAGTATCGCAAGCTGATGGCCATGGACGGGGTCGATCTCGAAATCGAAACCGACGGCCTCGAGGCCATGGCCGAGGAAGCGCTCGAACGTGGAACCGGAGCCCGGGCCCTGCGCTCCATTTTCGAGAAACTGATGCTGGACATCATGTTCGAATCACCCAACTCCGAAGGAATTGCCAAGGTGAACATTGACCGGGATGTGGTGGAAGGTGTTCGCGTTCCCACGATCGAAACGATCGAAGGGGCAAAGTCGGACGAAGGGGAAGAAAAAGACGCCGCGTAAGGCGCACCGGATTCAGCTTTCCGTTCCCGACGGTTTCTCTTCCTCTTTCGCGGAGCGAAAGGCGACGACGAACAACAGGAACGCCGCGATGCAGATGCAGGAATCCGCGACGTTGAAAGACGGGAAATGTCCTCCGCTGTTTTTGGCGATCTTGTCGTAGAGCGGCAGTTTGAAATCGAGGAAATCGACGACGTAACCACGACCCGGCAACACCCGGTCCGTAAAATTTCCCAGGATACCCGAGACCAGCAGGGCGGCTGCGATTTTCGATACGCGGTTGGGAAACGTTCCTTTTCGCCAGAGCAGCGCGATAAAAATCAGAGCCGTGATTCCAATGACGCCGAACAGGAGATTCGCGTAGGGCGAGTTATTCAAAAGGCCCCACGCCATTCCTGTATTGTGCACCCGCACGATGTTAAAAAAGCCTTCGATCACCGGCATGGCCGGGGTGTATCCGGCCTCCCGTGGATCCACGAAATTCGTGACGATGAGGTATTTCGTAACCTGATCGAGAATGTAGAGTGGCAGGCTCAGCCAGAGGAAGTATTTCATGCAGCGGCAATTTTCGCTTCAATTTCCCGCATGTATCGCAGGCTGTCCGTGCAAATTTTTTCCGCCCCGGGCTCGTAATCGAACACCTCAACCGAAACCCAGCCGTCATAGTCGATCTCGTCCAACGCTCCGAAAATCGGTTCGTACTCGACCTCTCCCATCCCCGGCCCGAGCAAATTGGGGTCGTTCGCGTGAAAATGCGCGATCCAATCCCGGCTGTCCCGAATCACATCCGCGATCGGCTTGGACTCGGTCGACATTGCTTTCACGTCGAGATGCAGTCGGCAGTTCGGCGAATCGATCATCTTCGCCAGCTCGATTCCCAATTCCGCCGTGTTCAAAAAATTCCCTTCGGCCGGGCCGAGCGGTTCGAGCGCGAGCGTGATTCCCAGATCTTCCAGGACCGGCATTGCAATTGAAATCGTGTCCCGTGCGAATTCCATCGCCTGCTCATGACTCACTCCCGGCAACAAATTCCGCTGAAACGGCGAGCCCAGCACCATGATCGTCCCATCCAGATCCCGGCACAGCCGGGCCAGTTCGGCGATGTATTCGCCCGTCGCTTTGCGGACATCCTCCTCCGGCGTGGTGAGATAAAAGCCTTCCGTTTTGGCCAACAGCCAGTGCAGTCCGATGCATTCCAAGTCCGCGTCCTTGATCTGTTGGCGGACCGTGGCGCGTTCTTCCGCCGTGATGTCGTAGGCGTTCTCCCGCATCGTGAACGGCGCGATTTCGACGCCGGTATAACCACATTTGCGTGCATAGGCGAAGGCCTTTTCAAACGGCCAGTTCTGGAAGGTTTCATTGCAGATCGCGTATTTCATGGGTCTGGAAAAATCAGACTGTGGCGGAAGGTCCGCCCTTTTGCAAAAACGAATCAACAGGGTTCGTTCATTGAACCAACCCTGTTGGTTCGTGAAATGAAGGAATGAGTCATGTGAAGTTCACAAAACTTCTCCGGCAAAGCGGGCTTGCCCGCGGTCTGAGCACGGGCGGCCCGCCCGGCGCAAGACGTCGAGTGAAGTTCACAATATCGGATCCGGGCACACATCCCGCCGGCCGCATTTTTCACAATACGAGCCGATCCAGAACTCATCGTAAAATTCCATCAGTCCGGAAACGATTTCCGGATCACGCGTGAAAATTCCGGCCTCGAAATTCCGCCTTTGCGGCGATTTGGAGCCGATCCCGGCACCGGTGAGATTCGCGGAGCCGGTGTAGGCGGCCTTGCCGTCGATGATGATCACCTTCATGTGCATCCGCGGGCACAACACCCGCTCGAACAACTCTGATTCA
>JABDJT010000059.1 GCA_013003335.1 Verrucomicrobiales bacterium
ATCTTGAACTTGTGATGGATTGCGACGGCAATCCATTTTCGGGCGTCCTCATCAGAGACAGGCTTGCGGACATTTTCGGAAAGAAGCAGTGACGGGAAAGTGATGGCGAAGGCGAGGCTGAAAATACGGATTCGCATTTCAATGGGATAGCAAAGAAGTAGAGGAATTCGAAGATCTTTTCCCGATGTGCGAAATTTTTCGCATTTTAATTCTTGACTCAACGGCTTGAAAGTGCGAAAAAATTCGCATGGCAGTAAAACCCAGGCTCAGTCGTCGCGAATCTGAAGTCATGGACGTGCTGTTCCGCGCGGCGCCGGCCACGGCCCGCGAAGTCTGGTCTGCTCTCGGCGAAACGCGGACCTATTCCACGATCCGGAAACTGCTCAGTATCCTTGAGGAGAAGGGGCATGTGACACATCGAAAGGAGGGAGCGGCATTTGTTTACTCTCCCCGTCAGCGGCGGGAAACGGCCGCCCGTTCGGCTCTGTCCCGTGTCGTACACACATTTTTCGACGGCTCGGTCGAAAGCGCGGTCACCAGCCTGCTCGGCCCGGATGCCGATCTGTCTGCGGACGAACTGGAACGGATCGGGGAGATGATCGAAGCGGCAAAATCAAACCGGAAAAATGGGAAGGGTCAGGCATCATGAACACCGAGGCAATCTGGCCACTCGTATCGGAAATGTGGGTGAAAGTAGCGCTCATCCTTTTGCTCGGGCTGGCTGGAGCGTGGTTGATTCGGCGCCAACCGGCAGAAATTCGCCATGGTTTCTGGCTCCCGCTGTTTCTCCTCGTTTTGGCGGTCCCTCTTTTGCTTGTCACCCTTCCCCGCATCGAACTGGTTCCGAATCTGACCCGATCACCGGCGAAACAGCCGATTGAAGAACCGGTTCGCTTTCAGCCTGTTGGCACGGCTGATTACGAAGTGATCGGTGTTCCCCGGACCCGTGGAGAGCCGGAACCTCAATCCGGTTCAATCACGGACCGGCCCGCAACGCTCGATTGGAAATTGATTCTGCTGAGCCTCTGGGGAGTTGGAGTTGGGTTTTTCGTACTTCGATGGGGTGTGGCGGCACGGCAACTTCGGAGACTTCGTATCACCTCCGCGTTGCCCGATACCAATCCGATTTTCGGTCTCATGGAAAAATTCCGAAGGGAGTCAGGTGTATCACGCCCGGTTTGCCTCATCCAATCGGCGAAAATCCGGGCACCCTTTTCCTGGGGAGTTCTGCGTCCGGTCATCGCTCTGCCGCAGTCGGCGAAAAAATGGGACGCCCGGGACCTCGAAATGATCCTCCGCCACGAACTGGCACACCTCGCCCGCTACGACGGCCTGATAGTGCTCCTCACCGGCCTGGCCACTGCGTTGCACTGGTTTAATCCGCTGGTCTGGTGGGCCACCCGGAAGGTCGCCGGACTGCGGGAGGAGATTTGCGACCGCCGCGTTCTGCAATCCGGATTCGATCCGGAAAAATATGCAGCCCTTCTTTTCCAACAGGCCCGGCAGAAAGCCGCACCGTACCCCTTTTCCGCCACCGCAGCAGCCAAGCCCGGAACCCTCGAAACCCGCGTAAAAACCATCCTGAACATGAAAACTGAAAACCTTCTCCAACCTGACTCTTCCTTCCGCATTCGGCGGGCGGCCCTTGTGTCCTTTGCCGCTCTATTGAGCTTCGGAGTTGCCTTGATCGGAATTGTCCGGCCCGGATTCGCGGAGACTGAACAAGGCAACCAGAGACTCGTGATCCACGTTCACTCCGATGAGGAATCGGATAACCGGGAATACCTGAAATTCCAGCTGGACGGTGAAGAGATCGCCGAAAAAAAACTGAAGGCCGTTCTTTCGAAAAACTCGAAGACTCGCCCGGTATTGATCGTGGAAGCGAACGGACTGCCTCCGGCAAAAGATATGAGCCGCGTATTAAGGCTTATCGAGTCATCCGGCGTGAGCCACTTGTCGTTCACGGTTCGTTCACCGCAGGTGGCAGTCCACGTGGACAAAGGAGCCCGGGTCCGTTCCATCGACTCGATTTACAGTGGAATGGTGGGAAATCCCGGCGGCGCTCAAAAACCTTTCTCCAGTGGACGCAAGGATCCCCGCGGAGGTGTGTGGGAAACGACTCTGACGGTGACGGCCGAACCGGCCCGGAACCTTTCCGCCCTGGAAGAGAAACTGAACCGCATCCAGATCCCAATTGTAGATTTCGTCGATACTCCTCTTGAGCAGGTGTTAGACTTTCTGGGAGAGAAGAGCATTGATCATGATGAAGATTCGGACCCGGAGAATCGGGGCGTGAATCTCGTCCTGAAAGGAGCGGAGCCGTTTCAGCAAAAGCCGGTAACCCTTCGTCTCGCCAACATCTCGCTCGCCCAGGCCCTGAAATTGGCAGCCGAGACTGCCGGTGCCGACGTCCGCGTCGATGAGCATGCCGTCTTCTTCCAACCCTTCGTCGGTCAAGCCTCTGCTCCTCATCTCGGAAACGACCCGGAGGCCCGGAAACGCGTCGAACAAAAGCTGAAAGCAATCCGGATTCCGCAGATCGAATTCCGGGACACACCGCTCCGGGAAAGTCTCGAGTTTCTCCGGGAACGATCCATCGAACTCGATCCGGAACCGGATCCCTCAAAAAAAGGAATCAACATCGTCATGGTGCGCAATATCGGTGCGGACATGCCGATCGACTTGAAATTAAAGAATATTCCGCTGAGCGCTGCTCTCGACTACGCCACGGACCTGGCGGAGATGAAATACCGGGTCGAAGGAAACGCAGTTGTCGTCTTCCCGAAAGGCTCCCACCCCTCCCGGGACCCCTTCGGGGGAGGGGGTTTTGACGAAATGATGATCCCGTCCTCCGGACGCTTTGAGGGTCCGGGAATCGAAGCCGGGGGCGCCGGTTTAGGCGGCTTGGATGGAGATCCTGAACAGACGCCCGCAGCAGGAACAACTGCTCCGGAGTAGTTTCTGTTCGAATCCACCAATAAAATATCCATTCAAAATCGGCCCTTGCCGGGATGGCAGGATATTTGCTATATTCGTTGTAGATGGGCCGTTCGCCCCGCTGGTTGCGAGGGCCGTTCGCCCGTGTGTCAAAAAATACAACCAAGACATCTAAAACCTATGCAGGTAGCAAACGTTAATCTTCCGATCACAGTCACTGGACGCCACACATCCGTCACCGAAGCCATGCGCGATCATGCGCTCCAAAAAGTTCAAGGACTTCATCTGGATTACCCCAAGATCATCGAAGCCAAAGTCATCCTCGATGTGGAAAACAACCTCCGACACGTCGCCGAAATCGTCCTGCACTGCGCCAATCACATCACCATCGAGGCCGATACATCGACCGAGAACATGTACACCTCGATCGATGAGACCATTCACAAGATCGCGCGCCAAATGCGGAAGTACAAAACCCGGATGCTCAAATCCCACCGGCCGAAAGACGACATCACCAACCACCTTCCGGAAGGAATCGATGGCGAGTCGTTCATCGATTCAGTGGCCTTTGAAACACCGCATTCCGACGGATTGAACGGCGAGACCTACGACGAGGCCGAAGAATTCGACACCGCATTTCTCGTGCACCGCGAAAAATACAAGGTCCGCCCACTCGACCAGAACGAAGCCGCCGAAGAACTCGAAGCCGGCAAGAAACCGTTCATCGTTTTCAACGATACCCGCTCCGGAAAATTGAGCGTTTTGTTCCGCCGGGAAGACGGTGACTACGGCCTGATCATGCCGGAAGAATAGCCGCCCGCTTTCCGAAGCAACAGGTTCAGAACGGAGTGGAACAAGACGGCGCAAAGCAACCCTGTCGTTCGGATCAGGTCATCTTGCGACCTTCCGCGTGGCGACTGAATCGCGTCCCATTCCGCTCTGGCCAATCACGGAGCGGTTTGCCAGAATTCGAGGCAAAACGAACCAACCCTGTTCGTTCGCCAAACCAACCCTGTTCCTTCGTTTCGCCGTGAAAAAATTACTTCGCTCCATCGGTCCCGCTATCATTGTTGCCGCCGTCGTCCTCGGCCCGGGCAGCATCCTGACAAGTTCCAAGGTTGGCGCCACTTACGGTTATCCCGCCGTACTGGCCGTAATCGGCGCTACGATTCTCATGATCTCGATGGTCGCCCTGTCCGCACGGGTCGGGGTGATTCATGAAAAAACGCCCTGCGGAGAACTGGCCGGCCGGCTCGGTCGTCCGGTTGCGGTTTTTATCGGTGTGATCCTGTTCACCCTGGTCGCCTTTTTCCAGTCCAGCAACAATGTCGCCGTCGTCGGCGGACTCGAACCCCTATTCGGCCTCGGCGGAGATGGCAGCTACGTCATGGGAACCGGTATGCGGATCGGACTCGTGATCGTCGTGAACGCCATCGTGATCGCCGCTCTCTACCTCAGCCGCAACCTTTACGGTACGGTCGAGCGTTTCATGAAAATCCTGATCGGGATCATGGTCATCGCCTTTGTCATCAATTTCGCCGTCATCACTTTCGCGCCGCGCGGATACGAGCCGGTCGAAAACGAAGCCACCCCCGACCTGTTTGCCTTGCTGGGAATGATCGGGACGACGTTTTCCGTCGGTGGAGCTTTTTATCAGGCCTACCTGGTCCGGGAACGTGGGTGGGGACTCGCCGACGCGAGAAAAGGCCTGTTCGATTCAGTGGTCAGCATCTCCGTGCTGGGCCTGGTGACGGCGATCATCCTGATGACCGCCACGCGCGTGTTCCACGGCAACCCGAACCCCGTCGTGCTCGATTCAGTCGGAAAAGTCGCAATGCAGTTGAAGCCGACCTTTGGCCCGATGGCGACAGTCATTTTTGCGTGTGGAATCCTCGCCGGCGCATTCAGTTCGATCCTGGTGAACGCCATGATCGGCGGAACGGTGCTGTCCGATTCACTCGGAAAAGGCTCGAAGCTGTCGGAAAAATGGCCGATTCATCTCACCACGGTCGCACTGATCGTCGGTGCGCTTGTCGCCATTGCCGCTTTCCTGAAAGAAAACAGCACCGTGCACCTGATCACGCTGGCCCAGGCCTGCACGGTGATCGGTCTGCCGGTATTGGCCGCGGCACTCATTTACCTGGGCACGAGAAAGGAACTGACCGGAGAGAGAAAAGTTCCGCGCTGGATCCTGACGATGGCCATCATCGGATTCATCGTCGCCTGCGGTTTGGCCTACCGGCTCAGCACGATCGTTCACGGTCGCCTCTTTCCCGAAGCGGGTTGATCGAAATTCACTTCGACCATTTCGCAAACCACGCCCGCAATTTCTCCCGCGCCTCCGAAGGGCGCAGCGTCCACGCGTCGTTGTGAT
>JABDJT010000112.1 GCA_013003335.1 Verrucomicrobiales bacterium
CTCTTCTTCCAGCACCGATTTCGCGAGATAGCCAAATCCGGCCAGTTCCTCGGTGGCCCGCTCCCGAACGGCCCACTTGGCATCACCCAGGGAACGAATCAGACGGGCAAGATTCTGCTCGGCTTCCTCACCGAGACGCGGCACGGGCGTGATCAATTCCTCCACATCCGCGGCCGGCAAACGCCATTCTTTTCCGCGCACCCGGAGGCCGATCGTGTCGTCGCCGAGCATGCCGTTCATGACCCCGCCGCCCCACAGTTCGAGGCGGAAAACCGGACGGGTGCTGTTTTCGGAGACTCCGAGGTTCACCAGCTTGCGAACCTCTTCCGGGGCCACCTCGATCGTCTGGCTGTTGGTCAAAATTGTGAAAGTCTCATTCACGATCGGGCCGACGATTCGCTGGTTGCCGCCGGTTTTGACGAAGGGCTGCAAAATCACCGGCCCGTTTCCAAATCCGTCTTCAGCTTTCTGTTCGCGCTCGCGTGCGGTCCGGGTCACGGCAGCGCGAATCGCTGCGACCTCGAGCTGGTGCTCGCCGAACAGGCGCGAATTCACCCGCAGCGGATCCCCCGCGAGAAAGGCGAAACAGCGCGTCCCGTCCTTGAATTCAATTGTCTGGCCCACCGGTTCGTCTTCCATCGGCGCAAGCCAAACCACGTCGTTCAGCGCAAATTCCAACGGCCCCCACGGGGTCCGGCCGGTGAGCATCACCGAGTCGGTCGAGTCAACCGCAATCCGGTCACCATCATAGGTCTCGATCATGGCCGCGACATTTTCGCCCCAGGTTTCGCGTTCCTCGTCGACCGCGCACACCAACCGGTCGAGACTGCGGAGGTTCAAATTCATCTTTCCGCCGCTTGCCATCACAAACCGCAACTCCGTGACTTCTCCCTTGCCGGAAAACACCTGTCCGTCTTTCAAAAAGACCCGCGAAACGTCGCGCCGCCCCCGGTTCCGGCCCACGATCGCCGCCACCTGTTCGAACGGTATCACCGCTTCCCCGTGGGCGGTTTTCATTTTCAATTCCGCGCAGCTGGCCGTGCCGATCAGCCGGGTTTCCGCTCCGAGCGCGAGGACATCACGCCGTCCGCGATCGACTCCGAGGGCGTCCACGCTTGTGCTGGAGAGAAGGGAGGCACCGCCCATTTCAGCGTCGGACTGGTAGTTCACCACCAGTTTGCGCAGTTCATTCGGGACGGTCGCCATGGCCCGTTCCATCGTGAACGGCCGGAAAATTTTCGTGAGCGATTTGCGGTCGAACACCTGCGGGACGGGAATCTGCGCGACGACGTGAGCCAGCACCACGCTTTGCCCGGCGGGAATGGAAAGGTTGTATTGATAAGTCAGGCCGTAGCGGTTCTGGCTGGAAATGGTCGGCTTCAGGCTGCTTTTCGAAGAGGTCAGGGTGAACAGGAAGGCGCGATTCGACTGGGAGGAACCGGGCGTGACCAGGACCGCGCTCTCCCGCTGGCCGAGCATCACCACGCCGGTGTTGCCCTGGTCCGTCAGGTAGGATTTGAAGTTGCCGGAGAAATTCGATTTCAGGCTCACGGTCACGTTGGCCGGGTTCGACGTGGCATTGGTCAAAATCTCGAGGTAGCGAACCGCGCCCTCTTTTTCCAGGACTTTGATTCGGCGCATCACCTGCAGGCCGGGCAGGGTGGTCGACTGGCGGCCCTGCAGCACGAACTCCGTGCCGTCCGCCGTCATCATCGGCTGGTAGGTGTAAAATTGCTGGTTGTTGATGAGCAGGCTGACACCGCTGTTGATCATCGAACTGCCGACCCGCCCGAGCGTGCCGTTCTGCTCGATGTTCCACGAATTACCCCGCTGATCGGTGCGGATTCCCATCGCGGCCGGCACGAGTTTTTCCCCCGCCACGGTGGGCCCCGCGCTTGCGGCCGGCTGGAGAGAAGCGGCGCCCCCCGGATTCGTGCCCTGGGAAAAACCGGTTCCCGCTACGGTCAGAGACAAAAGCAGAGTAAGAATCAATCGTTTCATCCTTCTGTCCCTCCGTTTCGATACGCCACGAAATGCTGGACGGGGACCTGCCATTCGCGGCCACCGCTTTCGATTACCAGCATCCGTTCGCGGATCCGGCCACTCAGCACGTCTCCGCTTTTCAATTCCACTTCAAACACCGGCATCCGGTCATTGCCCTCGTCGAGCGAACGGCGGATCTCCCGAACGTCTTTCGGATTCACGGCGGTGACCGAACGGGAAACGAGGTTCAGCTGATCTGCTTTCAGCACACCGACGAGCAGGTTGTTCCCGGCCAGCAGGCAGGCGGGAAGGGGCAGTTCCTCCGGGTCACCGATGTCGGAAAATTCAAGCCACGCGTCGGCCAGTTCCTCCGGTTGCCCGGCTTTGAGGCCATCGCCGCTGCGCCAGATTCGGACGAGGTCGCCGGCGTTCGGCGGCGTTTCGAGGCCCGGGAGGGCGAGGGGATGACCATTGAGAAACACCGTGATGCGCGAGCCGTCGAGTTTTTCGAGCCGGAATTTCGGAGTGGATCCACGGGTGTAAGCCAGTCCGGCGAGGTCACCGAATTTCACTTCGTCCGCTCCCCACGGAGAAAGCACATCGAGTACGGATTCGGCTGCTTCCTTCGCGGAAATGGCCAGCACATCAGCGGACCGCAATTCGAGAAACAAATCGTCTTCGGTCGGGGATTTTCCGTCCTCTTTCGAAATCCGGCACAGCAGGAGGCCGAGTTCGTCCGGCTTGATTTCATCGACGTCCCAGCCCTCATCGATTTTCATCGACAGATTTTCCGCGGTGATTTCGCCCGCCCAGACTTCTCCGTTTCGCAAAAATACGCGCTGCTTGCGGCCGATCCCGCCGCCGCCTTCGATTGCGGCCACCTTCGCGATGCCGGTTTCCTTTTCGCCGAACGCAGTCGCGACTTTCAGCTTCGCTTCCGGGTTCAGCGTGCCGGCGAGCTGATTCTCTGCCGAGATCCATAACACATCTTCGTTGCGGCGGTGAAAGCGGAGTTTTTCCAGGACCTCGTTCAGGTTGACCAGCGCATCGAGATCAAAGGGCTCGGCTCCTTCACCGGGGAAACTGGGTTCGTCGAAATTGACAATGGCCCCGGTGAGTTTTTCCGGGACGAGCGAGCGAATCAGGCGGCGGCGGCTGTAAAACGGGCGAAGCGCGGCTTCGGCGTCAGCGGCGGAGCGGAGATTGCGCTGCACGACCCAGTGCACGATGCCGGCCGTTTCCCCGGGTTTCAGGATCAGGTCGTAGGAAAAGGTCAGCTCGCGGTTGTTCGAGGAAAAGGAAATGACGGGACGGGCGGCATCGCGTTCGCCGGAGGTGATGAACATCGTGTCGTGCCGGCCGTCCGACTGCGAAAATTTCACGACCAGGCCAAAATCACGCGGACCCAGTCCGGCGCCCGGCTTGGTGCCGAGAAGCCGGCCTTCGGTGCCGTGCAAATCCTGCCAGGCGTATTGAAAGCCGGACTTGTAATCCAGCCGGACCGTTTGCGGGCGATTCGAGCTGTTCTGGATGACATCCAGCACCCGCAGGCCGCTGCGTTCCGCGTCGAAAAAGAGGTGACGGCTCGTGGGGAGCGTGTCGGACTTCATTCGCAATTCCAGCATGGCGCCGGATTCCGTGGCCTGCCCGCCGTCGTATCGGACGCCTTCGGTGGGCGTGAACGGCTGGCCGTTGAGGAACAGCGTCAGCCCGCCCTGGAAATAGGGCGTGTTGCCCGAGAGGATCGCTCCTGCCTTGTTGATTTGCCAGGTGTATCCGGCCTCGTCCTGCCATTCCTCAAAGGTGGCGGGGATTTCCGAAAGCTCGACCGGTTCCGGCTTTCCTTCCTGGCCGAAAATCGGCGAAGCCGCGCAACAGGCGGCGGTAAACAAAGCCGGGATGGAAGGGGAAAATTTCAAAGGCCTGACAAAATAACAAGAGAACGCGTCAATGAAAACAGAAAGTGTCTGGATTCCAGCGATTTACCCGCGATTTTCCTCGCACGAACGAACCGGGTTGGTTTGGCAAACGAACCCTGTTGTTTCGATTGCGGGCTTTTCAAGGAGGGCGATTCCGGGGCAGAATCGCGGATCGATCAGGAATCCGGAACGACCGATCAGAAAAACCGCCGGCTTCGTCTGCTGGCGTGGACCGGGGCGATTCTCTTTTTGCTGGCCGGGCTGTTCGGGTGGTGGAATGCGAAGGACTACCCGCTACCGCTCGGAGTGTTGCTGGCTCAGCCGGATGACTTTTTCTATCAGCCTGCCAGCCGTCTCAGCCTGTTGGCTGATGATCTTCGCCTCCGGAAAGAGGCGCGGGAGCACCGTCGATTTTGCGAATATCTCGATCTGTCCCGAATGTCGTGGGAATATATCGAGGGTCCCGATGTTCCTCCCTGGCAGATGCCCGGCACGGGCCGGACGGTGACTTTTACCGCAAACGAAGCGATTTTTGATCCACCGATTGCAGGTCCGTCCGGAAAGTTGCTGCCGACCCGTTTGTCGGTGCGTGAGCGATCAGGCAGCGGAATCGACTTGCGGAGTGAGGACGGAACAGTCCGGCTGAAAGGGAAAATGACCTGCTGGACAATCGTTGGGATGATGGTGGGATTCGCCGGGCCGGATTACGATGCGGAGGTGTATACCCTTTACACGAAGATCGAATTCCACATCGGGGAACGGCCAGTGACGGCGATTTCGGTGGTGCGGCCATCCAAACTGGAATTTTCGACTCCTTGAAAATCCCTGATTTCGGTCCGTTGATGATTCAGAGAGGTGAGCCCAA
>JABDJT010000130.1 GCA_013003335.1 Verrucomicrobiales bacterium
GTTCCGGCTTTCGTGACGCCCGGTGCGCGCACGATCATCGGCTCGCGAATTCCTCCTTCATACAGCCAGCCTTTTCCGGATCGCAGGGGGAGGTTACACCCCGGGCCACCAATCCCGGAACGTCTCGGTGGCAGGGTGCAAAGCCCGCCATTGTCCGAGAAAAATACCACGACGGTGTCTTCCGCCAGCCCCCGCTCTTCGAGTGCTTGCAGGATCGCGCCGACACTGTCATCCACTGCGGAAACCATCGACGCGAGTTCGGGGTTGTCCTGCCGACCTCGCGAAAAATTATTGCGCTCGGCAATCACCGGTGTCGGACCGGAAAACTGCTTTTCGGCTTTCTCCGAAAAATGATCGATGTGTTTTTTGTAGGCCTGGATTGGCGTGTGGATGTTGTAATAAGAGAGGTAAAGAAGAAACGGCGCGGCGTCCGTTTCCGGCTTTTTGAGAAACGCGATTGACTCCTCCGTGAGCCGTTCCGTCAGGTACTCCCCGTCGCGCTTGGCTTTCAGCTTCGGATTTTTCCACGGAGAATAGTATCCTCCAGGCGGCCCGCCGCGTTCGTGCCCGCCGATATTGAAATCGAAGCCCTGGTTCTCTGGATAGAAACCCTCGCCACCCAGGTGCCATTTCCCCGCAAAAAACGTCGTGTAACGGCCCTTTTCTTTCAACAGTTCCGCGATGGTCGTTTCTTCCAATGCAAGGTTGTCGCGGTCTTCGACGTGAAGGAATTTCGAGTCGGCCGGGACTTTCGCGCCGGGAATATAATCGGTGATATTGACCCGGACAGGATGCCGGCCGGTCAGGATGCTGGCGCGGGTGGGCGAACAGATCGACGCAGCCGCATACCCGTTCGTAAATCGCATCCCCGACTTTGCGAAAGCATCAATGTTCGGCGTTTCATAAAAGGTATCCGGATTGTTGGCCGCGATATCTGCCCAACCCATGTCATCAACCAGGAAAAACACGAAATTCGGGCGATCGGCTCCCTCGGCGAATCCGGGCAGCAGAAAAACGAAGCAGGCGACAACCAGTTTCCGAAACGGACTCATTCTCCGCCTTTTTTCCCCTTCCCTTTCGACTTTGAACCGGCCTTCGCTTTCCCTTTGCCACCGCGCTGGAATCCGTCCGTGAAAGGTGCTTTCTCAAACGGAGGATCGTCGCTGAGTCTCGGATCGCCTGTCACTTCCAACTCGGCCATCAACTGTTCGTGAAGTTCTTCCACCAACCCGGCGTTCGCCGGGTCATCCGCCACGTTCTTCATTTGGTCGGGGTCATCGGCCAAAAGATAGAGCTCGCGTTCCGGTCGTTTTCCGAAACCGAGTTCATAGTTCGCTTTGTGCTCTTCCTCGTTTCGATTCGCAATCATCCAGGCCTTTGTTGGACTCGCATCAAGATCTCCGAAACAGACAAACGTGCTGTTTTCGAGCACTTCCTGTGACGGCACATCTCCCGTCGAAACCGGCCCGGGAATACCCATCGGCCAGCGATCCGGTTTGAAATTCACGATGTAGAGATGGTCCTGCGTCCGCAAGGCCCGTTGCGGATAGGGAAGATTATCGGTTCGTGCGCCTGCAACATGACGCTCACGACCCGTCACAACCCAGGTCCGATTTGGGTCCACCAGGCCGTCTTCTTCTGATTCGAAAACCGGCATCAGGCTTCGGCCGGTCATCACCTCGGGAACCTCCACGTCTCCCGCCTCGAGGAAAGTCGGCGCCAAATCCATCAGGTTGACAAAATCATCCACCACCCGTCCGGCCGGGATTCCTTTCCCCCAACTCGCAGCCAGGGGAACATTGGTTCCGAAATCATACAGATTGCATTTTCCCCTCGGAAAGCCGGGAGCCCCATGATCACCGCTCACCACGACCAGCGTATTTTCCAACTCGCCCCGGGCGTCCAGAACTTCCAACAGAACCCCAAGGCCAGCGTCGAACGCCATCGCTTCGCCGAGATAGTCCGCGAAATCTTCGCGAATTTCCGGTACGTCCGGCAGGAAATCCGGCATCTTTCCCTGCAACAATTCCGGATCCAAATCCCACAGTTCTTTCCCCGATCCTTTGATCCACTTTCGATGCACGTTCGTCGGCCCGAACCAGAAACAAAATGGCTTGTCCTCCGGACGGGAATCCAGGAAAGACTCGAATTCCTCCCCGACTTTTTGAAGCAGCGCCGCCTTCGCGTCATCCGCAGTTTTCCCCTCTTCCCTCATCAACTTGGTGGCAACCTGCGAAAAGGCATTGAAATTTGGCCCGGCCTTTTCAAACCCGAATTCCTGCCCGCCAAACGGCGCATCTCTCGGTATCCCGGGACTCCAGACCTTGTATACTTTCCCGATGTGGTAGCCGGAATCACGCAGCATCAGGGGCCAGCTCGGCAGCCTCTCCGTGTCCCACTCCGCCCCCTGCAAAATTGCGGCCCGACCGGTCCGGTAAAAATATTGCCCCGACAAAATCGAACTGCGGCACGGTGTACAGGAGGGAGCCGTGACAAACGCGTTTTTGAACAAGACTCCGTTTCGCGCGACCGCGTCGAAATTCGGAGTCCAAATCAGGTCATTCACCGTTCCATGGCCGTCGACCGATTCCTCCGCGTAAATACTGGCGTATCGGCCCCAGTCGTCCGCAAAAGCGAACAGGATATTCGGGCGGTCATCGGAAATTACCGCACCCGAGGCCAGCAGCGTGGCCGCGAGAAAGAAAAGTCTCATATCAGGGTCTTACTGGATTTCGTTCCATTCGGCAATTCGCATTTCCGGGCGAAGCACGATCCAACAGGGTTCGTTCGCCAAACCAACCCTGTTCATTCGATTTTCCGCGCGAGTAACTGCTGCACGATCCCGCGTGCCTGGGAGCCATATCCGCCGCCGAACAGGTGGAAGTGATTGAGAACGTGATACAGGTTATAAAGGGACGCTCGATCCGCCGCACCCGGCGCCGGGGGAAACTCCTCTTCGTACGCCGCATAAAAAGTCGGACCGAATCCGCCGAAAAATTCGGTGAATGCCAAATCCGTCTCCCGATCGCCGTAATATGTCGCCGGATCGAAGAGGACCGGGTCGCCGGACGAAGCATCAAACGCGGCGTTTCCACCCCACAAATCTCCGTGCAGAAGTGACGGCTCCGGGTCGTGATCGCCAAGCAAGTCCGGAACGCGCGCAATCAGTTTCGTTGCTCCTTTCATCTCTTTTCCGAGTCGTTTTTCGGCCAGCCTGAACTGAAATGCCAGACGGTGCTGCGCGAAAAACTCCGCCCAGGAATCCGTCCACGGATTTTGCTGCGGGGTCTCTCCGATGACATTCTCCCGATGCCAGCCGAATTTTCCCTCCGGAGATTGATACCGGTGCATCATCGCGAGTCGGCGCCCCATCTCCGCCTGGGACGCTTCATCGCTTCGGGAGACCAGTTCGATGCTTTCCATCGCGATCCAGGCCTGCGAGTGATTCGAACCAGATGCGATCGGTTTCGGAACCCGGATCGTCCTGGTCGCGGCTATTTCCTCGAGCGCCAGAAATTCGGACTCGAACATCCCGATTTTCGAAGCGTCATTCAGTTTCACAAAGATCGATTCCTCCGGGCGGCCGGATTTCACAACATAGCTGGCGTTGATGCAGCCTCCACCGACGGATCGCGGCACGGCTCCCGAAAAATTGACTCCGGTTTCGCTCCGTACGGCCTCGAAAATCTCGTGCCAGACCGGGTTCATCAATTCATTCCAGGGTGTTCACTTTCACCTGCTTCGCGATTTCGCTGCAGCCGTCCTCGAGCAAATCGAGCACGAGTTCGAATCCCTCCGGCCCGCCGTAATACGGATCAGGAACTTCGGTGACGCCTTCGTTATCCCCGCAGAAATCGCAGAACATTTTCAGCTTCGCTTTTCCTCCATGCTGTTTCTTCCATCGCAGCAAATCGGCCATGTTTTCATCATCCATGGCGAGGATCAGATGGAATTTCCCGAAATCCGATCGCTGCACCTGCCGGGCGGAACCGATCATGTCAATCCCCCGCTTTTCCGCAGCTTCCGTCATCCGCGGGTCGGGGGATTTGCCGGTGTGAAAATCAATCGTGCCCGCTGAATCGAGTTCGAGCATTTCCGTGACTCCCTCCCGCTCCGCCACGGTACGCATCACGTTTTCCGCCGATGGCGAACGGCAGATGTTGCCCATGCAGACAAACAGGATCGAATATCGGTCAGCCATTTTCTGGATCAAAGCTCGACCATTTTCCCGGACCGAAACGCCTCGTCCGCCGCGATCACGATCCGCAGGCTGTTCACTGCATCAGCCATGTGATCGCTTAGATCGACGTCGTTGACGATCGCATCGACAAAGACCTCCTGCTCTCTCGCGCAAAGCCCGTCGTGATCCGGCTCGTCCTCGCAGTTGATGATTTCATCCGGCTTGGCGAATTGCTGATTTTCATCGAGTTCGGCATGGTGAAGCTTCAGCGCCTCGGCTTTTGTGTGCCCTTCGATGTCATCGCTTTCCTCTCCGGAATCGGAAACGCCGCTGATCGAAACGCAGCCCTTCGGACCGACGACGTCTTTCACGAAAAACGCCACCTCGCTCATCATCGGGCCCCAGCCTGCTTCGTACCAGCCGACCGAGCCGTCCTCAAACGTCACCTGGAGCTGACCGTAATTGTACATCCCTTCGTTCAATTCCTCGCTGAGCCGCGCTCCGATCGCGCTGACGCGAACCGGCTTGGAACGCGTCATCTGGCACATCACATCAACGTAATGCACGCCGCAATCGACGATTGGAGACATCGAATTCATCAGCGCGCGATGCGTGTCCCACATTTCGCCCGAACTCTGCTGGTTCAAATTCATCCGCATCACGAGCGGTTTTCCGAGAGTCTGCGCGACGTCGATGAATTTGATCCACGACGGGTGAACCCGCAGAATGTAGCCGATCACCAGCTTGCGATTTGCCGCCTTCGCCGCGTCAACGATTTCCTGCGCCTCTTCCACCGTTTCGGCAATCGGTTTTTCCAGGAAGACGTGACAGCCCGCCGCGAAAGCTTTCTTGGTGTAATCCGCGTGTGTGTCCGGGTAGGTATTGATCGAAACTGCATCCGGTTTCGTTTCAGCGAGTGCTTCCTCGTAGTTGGAAAATTCCGGGTAATCCGTTCCGAGAATCTCGAGCAACTCCCGCCGCGATTTTTCTCCGCGCGAAACGACCCCGACAATTTCGAAACCGTCCATCGCGTGATAGGCCTTGGCGTGCGACTTGCCCATGTGACCACAACCGACGACGAGAATTTTGACTGGTGAAGATGACATGACCGGAGTTTCAAGGCCGACGAATCAGGTTTCAACCCAAAATGAATCAACCCTGTTGACTCGGAGAACCAACCCTGTTACTTCGTTTCCGTACCTTAGCAAAAATGGCGAAACCGATTGTCAGCCCGATCCGAATTTTCAAACGTGCCGCCGCGATCCTGTCGTGGCTGGTCGGCGTGCGAATTCGACTTGTTGCCTGACTGGTCTGATCGAAGTCTTCGTCCTTTCTTTTCTGTCTGCTGAAATCCAATTTGTTCCCGGGTTTTCCTGATTTGTGAGTTGTGCGTCGTCGGCTTCGACCGGTCGCCGGAAATATCCATCACTCTAATCCATGAAAACCGAATCAAATCTGAACGTCGAACCGGACGAAGCGAAGCTGATCCGCCGCGGAATTCGGGTGATGATTTTTTCGGTCTGCTGTTTTACCGGCAACACGCTCATCCTCCGCCTGCTCGGCACGGAGCGATTCGAAATGTCGGCGGCGTTGCCGCTGTTTTTCCGGGCGGCGGTCGGAATATTGATCGCGCTTCTGTTTTTTCGCGGACACCGCCCCACGCGGATCAAACCTGTCTTCACGCAAAAGAAACTGATTTTGCGCGGCATCACCGGATTTATTGGGACAGCGGCTTATTACTACACCGTCCCGACTCTCGGTGCGGCGAAGGCAACGCTGTTTTGCAACACCTACGTGATTTTTGCGGCCGTCCTCGCCGCGATTTGGCTTCGCGAAAAACTGAGCCTCGTTCGCGCGATCTGGCTGATTCTGGCCGTGATCGGAGTCGGGCTGCTGGCCAGCGAAAATTCGGAAGGAATCGAATTCGGTTTCGGCTTGAATGAACTCATTGCAATCGGCGGCGCGATCGCGGCGGCATGGACGATCATCCTGATCCGCCAGCTTGTGATTGAACACGGCAACGGGACCATTTTTATGGCGCAGTGCATCTGGATTTTGCTGCCGGTCGCCTTTCTTTCCGTCCACGAACTGCCCGGGCTCGGGGCACTCGAATGGGGACTACTGATCGGCGCGGCGAGTTGTGCAGCCTTCGGCCAGCTGATGATGAACGAGGGCTACCGATGCCTCAGCGTGACCGTTGGTGCATCGATCCAAATGCTGTGGCCGGTGATGACTGCGATCGGCGGCCTGCTGTTTTTTGATGAGCGATTCCTGCCGCTACAGGTCGTTGGTGCGGTGTTGATCCTGTCGGCAACGTGGCGGGTCTCGGTGCGAAAAAGACAGAAAATCTTGCCCACCTCGAATTGAAAGAATTTACGGTTTTCTGACAATTGCGGGATGGATTCTGGTACAGTTCGAGAATGAAGTGGAAGCGACAATGGCCGTGGTTGCTCGCCGCGTTCGGCGTCGCCTCGACTTTCGCCATGTCCGCCCGAAGCTGGCAGGCTGTCGATGTGGTGAATGTTCCGCTTGGACAGGACGGCCCGTTCCTCTCTTTCCTCACCCTCGGTTCATCCGTACGGATGGATTTCACCGACAAGCAACACTGCTACTACTTTGGTGCGACCGTGACAGCTCCTGACGGCACGAGGCGCGCCTCTGCGGTGCGTTCCCGCGAGACCGGTTTCCATAGCCTGCAAATGAGAGAACGCAGTTTGAAGAACGAATTGTGGCTGGGGAAACTCGCGGCCAGACCCGCTGGTGGCACTCGAAAAGGCTTCTCGCTGACCCTGCCAATCTGGTTGGTGATTTTGTCCGGCACCTGCCTGCCTCTCGCAATCTGGTTGAGGAAAAAACGAATCAACAGGGTTGGTTCGGAGTAGGAACCTGTTCATTCGAAAACCGACTTCTGCTCCGGATAAAGCCCGGCCAGAATTTCAACAAGCAGATCGCGGAATGTCTTCTCGAGCGCAGCCGCCGTTTTTTCCCCGCCCCGTTTCGGCGCCTTTTCCCAAGCTGACAGCAACTTGGATTTATGGTTCTCGACGGCCGCTTTGGTGGCGGACTCCCAATGCGTGGGGTTGTTTTCCGGATCTCTCCAGACTCCCCGGCCGCGTCCGAAATGCGCGACGCCAAGGTAAAGCATCAAAACAAATTCCACCTGGTTGAGGAAATGCTCGCCGCTCCAGCGAACCGAGTTTTGCTCGCTTTGGGTCAAATTGAAGCCCTTCGCCAGCGCGTACGTCGTCGCCCCGCCCAGCAATGCACCGACGACTGCGCCTCCCCCGAATGTCATTCCGCCCGAAGCAAGATCGGCCGCAAGTCCGCCCGCCAGGCCGGAAACGGCACCGCCTACCGCGGTGGCGAGCGATTCCTCGACATCACGTCTCACCGCAAATTCCTCCCGCGAATGTTTGGCGAGCTTCTTTGCGGTCTCACCGTCGAGCCCGTGGAGTTCAATCAGTTCGTTGATGGTCGTTCCTGTACGTGTTGCCAACCGGGCATACATCGTTTGCTGAATTTTCTCCAATTCCGGATCGCGATCAGTCAGTGAGCGGAGCAGGCCTTTCACTTTTTCCAGCAGCGATTTTTCGGAAAGGCTTTCCGCATCACAAGCCGACTCCGCCATCAGCGCCGCAATTTTTTCAGTCGCCTGTTCGAAAACTCCAAGATTCCGCGCTTTCCAGGCTTCGGCCAAAATCTGAGCTGCTCTAGCTTTTTCGCCATCCAGAACGCCAGCCGCTCTCTCCAGAACAGTATGCTCGAGAACCCAGCAGCGGGTGAAGGCATCGAGCGTGGACACGTTTTTCACGATCTTGAATTCCGCGAGATGACTGCGCCATTCGGCCTCACCGGAAATGATCTTGTCCGGATCCGGTTTACCGGTCTGGTTCAAGAAAACGATGACCGGTTTTCCAATCCAATCGAGGATTTCCATTTCCAGGTCGACATATCCAATCGTGGCCGGCGACTGGCTCGCATCGACCAGGTAAATCACGACATCGGCATCCTCAGATATGTTGCGAATCGCTTCCTGGCTGCACCACAATGATTTGTCGGACACGCGGTCCCACACCTGGTGCAAAATCCACCCGACCGGATTATTGCTGCTTTTCAGGCGCGCCGCCAGTTTGGCGAGGTTCGAGCCGAAGCCCGGTGTGTCCCACAATTTCGCGTGATAGGTTTCGCCGCCCTGTTCTGTTTCGATCAAATCAAAAGCCTCGGACACGACCGTCACGTGAGCCCGATCGGCCACCTCGCCGACATCCTGCCGAAGCAGCGTGCGGGCGAGCGCGGTTTTTCCGACGTTGGTGTGGGAAATCAGGCTGAGAACGATTTCGGGCATGGAAACAGAATCGGTGGAACTTTACCCCGCGAAATGCTAACAGCTACCCCCGAAATTCTTTTTCATGAAAACCCACCAAATCGGCATCATCCTCAACGGCGTCACCGGGCGCATGGGCACAAACCAACACCTGATCCGCTCCATCCTTGCGATCCGTGAGCAGGGTGGAATCGCCGTTTCTCCTGATGAATCGATCCAGGTCGACCCGATTTTGACTGGAAGAAACGAAAACAAGCTGCGCGCACTCGCCGAAGCTCACGACGTGGAACGCTGGACCACCGATCTCGACGAAGCCCTCGCCGACGATCACAATCAGATTTTCTTCGATGCGAGTTCGACACTGCATCGTGCGCGCTTCGTGGAAATGGCCGCGAAAGCCGGGAAGGCAATTTACTGCGAAAAGCCAACGGCAGTGGAAACGGCGGAAGCCATCCGGCTTGCGAACCTGTGCCGCGAGGCGGGAGTGAAAAACGGCGTGGTGCAGGACAAGCTCTGGCTGCCGGGGATTCGCAAATTGCAGACGTTGATCGACCAGGGATTTTTTGGCCGAATTCTCTCCGTTCGCGGTGAGTTTGGATACTGGGTTTTCACCGGCCACAACGAGGACCAGCCGGCCCAGCGCCCGAGCTGGAATTATCGAAAAGAGGACGGCGGAGGCATCATCATCGACATGCTTTGCCACTGGCGTTATTTGATCGACAACACCTTCGGCAAAATCAAGTCGGTGTCCTGCCTCGGTGCGACCCATATTCCGGAACGGGTCGACGAGAACGGAAGTGCCTACGACTGCACGGCCGATGATTCCTGTTACGCCACTTTCGAATTGGAAAACGGCGTGGTCTGCCAGTTCAACAGCAGCTGGGACGTGCGCGTGCGGCGCGACGATTTGTTCGTGATGGAAGTCGACGGCACGAACGGTTCGGCGGTCGTGGGCCTGCGTGACTGCTGGGTGCAACCCCTCGGAGCAACTCCCAAACCGATCTGGAATCCGGATATTCCCCAACTCATCAACTTTTACGATGGCTGGCAAAAAGTGCCGGAGACAACCGAATTTGATAACGCATTCAAAATCCAGTGGGAACAGTTTATTCGCCACGTCGTGCTTGACGAACCGTTCCCGTGGGATCTGATGGATGGCGCGAAGGGGGTTCAACTCGCGGAAGCCGGCCTCGATTCGTGGGAGCAGCGGAAATGGCTGGAGTTGGGTGAATTGGTGTAAAAACCGATTCAACAGATTCGGAGCTGAGCGGAGAAAGACGGAACGTAGTGGAGTCAATGGGTTTGGCGAATGTACCGTGTTGATTCGTTTTTCCGATTCCACTACGCTCCGGCGACATGGAATCACAACCACTCCGCACGAGCGTGATCGGCAGTTACCCCTTTCCCGGCTGGCTTGAGTTTGCTTCGCAGAATCTCGATCAGTTCGGCGAAAACGATATCGCCGAAATGCAGGACGACGCCGCTACGGTGGCAATCCAGGATCAGGTACGGGCGGGTTTGGACGTGGTCACCGACGGTGAGCAAACGCGTTTCGATTTCAACCTGAGCTTTTATGGATTGATCGATGGCATCGAGTTGGAGCCGGATTCGCCGAGGAAATTCGGCCCGCCTGCCCACGATCAGCGCGGAAAGCACGAAGTCACCGGCGAACTGGCCGCTCCGCGCGGTCTGGGTGCAGTGGAAGAATTCGAACGCCTGAAACGGCTTGCTCCGGCCGGCTGTGAGGCTGCGTTGAAAATGTCCGTACCGGGTCCTTTCACGATGAGCGGGCGGCTTTTGTCCAATGATCGCTACCCCGATCGATACGCGCTGACCGAGGCGCTGCTGCCGATCGTGCGCGCTGAGCTGGAGGCGTTGGTGGAGGCGGGCTGTCGCGAAATCTGTGTCGATGAACCATCGATGAGCTGCTACGGATACAAGGAAGACACGAAGCGTTTTGTCGATATTTTTAATCGGACGGTCGAACCCGTCGTGGGAAAAACGCGGCTGTGCACCCATCTCTGCTTTGGAAATTTTAAAGGTCACGCCGTCGGATTCCGGCGTTACGCGCCCTTGTTCCCCGATTTTCTCGATTTAAAGGTCGATGAACTGCATCTCGAAATGGCGAGCCGGGAGTACGCCGAACTGGAGGTGATCGGCGAAGTGGCGAAGCGGATGGACGTCGCGGTGGGGATCATCGACGTAAAAAGCTATTTTATCGAATCGCCTGAGCTGATTGCCGAGAAAGTCCGGGCCTGCCTGGAGTTCGCACCGGCGGACCGCCTGGTGTTCGCGCCGGATTGTGGACTGAGCCAGACCGCTCGCTGGGCGGCACAACGGAAACTGGAAAACATGGTGGCAGGGGTGAAAATTGTCCGGGAGTCCGGTTGATCGCTTCCAATGTGACGGATTTGTAAAGAAACTCCGGTTTTCCGCGTCCATGACCTGAAGCACGATTCGTGCGCAGTCTTACCCTTCTACTCCATGCCAACCATTTTGATCGTCGACGACGAGGAGGATCTTCGCGATCTGGTGGCCCAACGCCTTGAACGCGAGGGGTTTAAAACCCTGCACGCGGCAGACGGCCTGACGGGTCAGAAACTGGCAACCAAGAAGAAACCGGACCTGATCGTTCTCGATTTGATGATGCCCGGAAAGGACGGAATCACCGTGTGCCGCGATTTGCGGAAGGATTCGCGGACCTCGAAGATCCCGATCCTGATGCTGACGGCACGCAGCGGGCTCGATGAAAAGATCACAGGTCTGGAACTGGGAGCGGATGATTTCATGACCAAGCCGTTCAGCCCAAAGGAACTGGTCCTTCGGGTTCGGAACATCTTGCGGCGAACCTTGTCAATCGATGCCGGATCGACTGTGGAGGTGGGTGAATTTCGACTCGACAAAAACAGCCTCAAACTGCACCTGGCCGGCGAAGAGGTGGATCTGACGTCAACGGAATTCAAGCTGCTCCTGTCCCTGATCGAGGCGCCCGGAACCGTCAGGGAGAGGGGGGAATTGCTGCAACAGGTCTGGGGATACAGCGAGCAGATCCAAACGCGGACCCTCGACACGCATATCAAGCGTCTGCGTGCCAAACTTGGCGATTTTGGGTCATGCGTTGAAACGGTCCGCTCTGTGGGTTACCGATTTGTCGGGCCGTCGGACCAACCTGAAGGATAGACTTGGAATATTTTATTATCATCACGCTGGCCGGGATCGCGATCTGGCTTAGCTGGAGGCTGGTCACTCTTCGGAAGGGCATCGAAGCTCTGACAGGGGCCCTGAAAAAAGAACCGTTTCCGGATCGCGATACCATTCCGGATTCGACCTTACAGGATCGTCTTGGCCGACTGACGAAGGTGGTTTTGGACACGGTTGCCGAGGCAGAATTGCAGCGGGCCTCGGAAGCAGGTTATCGCCGCATTCACGATGTTCTGCTTGACCAGATCGAGGAAGCTTTGCTTCTCGTTGATGAAAATCAGGTTGTTCGATTTTCGAATCGGGCAGCAAGAAAACTTCTTTCCGACTCAAATTCACATGTGGACCGCCCGCTGATCGAAATTTGTCTGGATCACCGGATCGTGGAGACAGTGGACCTGGCGCTGCAAACCGGAGGTGAGATGCAGGATCAAATCGAGTTGTCCAAGAATTCTCAAACATTGCTCGTAGGGGCCGGCCCCATCGATCCTGCCTACAAGATTGGAACCGGTGCCTGGATCGTAATTCGGGATATTACCCTGCAACTGCAAACCGAGCAGATGCGAAAAGATTTTGTCGCAAACGCTTCGCACGAGTTGCGGACGCCTCTCTCGATCATTTCGGGATACCTCGAAATGATGGACGAGGAAGCAGAATCCGGGCCGGTGAAGGTCATGCGAAAACACACCGAGCGCGTATCCCGCATTGTCGAGGATATGCTGATGATTTCCAAACTGGAGTCGAATGACGAATCGCTGTTAAGCCCCGAAATATTCGACATTGGGGACTGTATTGTCGGAATCGTGGAGCATCTCCAACCTCTGCTGGACAAGAACCATTCAAAAATCAAAATCGATCTCCCCGGAAAAAACGAACGGAGCTTTTTTGGAGATCGGTTTTACTGGGATCAGATTCTTTTCAACCTGATCGAAAACGCCTTGAAACAAAATCCCAGATCGGGAATCAACGTGACCGTTCGCGTTGTCGAAGAGAAAAACGGACGGTTCACTGTCGAAGTGATCGACAATGGAGTTGGAATCCCTGCTTCCGATCTGCCGGAAATTTTCAAACGGTTTTACCGCGTCGATAAGGCTCACAACCAGAGCAAAATCAAAGGTACCGGACTGGGCCTGTCGATTGTGAAGAGGGCGGTGGAAGCTCACCGGGGAACGATTTCTGTAACCAGTTTTCCCGGAAAGGAAACCTGTTTCCGGATTTCCGTTCCCGGTCCTCCCGGAAACGTAGCGAAACAAACTCCCCAGAGCGAAAGGAAGAACGCCTGACCTACCGATTTTTACGGATTTTCTTTTTCTCCGTATCCGCCGCCGGCATTACCGAGTTCTTCATCTTCCGGCGGCAAGGTTCCGCGGAAACGCGATTTATCGATTGCTTTCATGTACGCCTCGGTCGGCGCGACTTTTCCGGAAATGAGTTGTTCCCAGATCGAGTCGTCCATGAACTGCATGCCGCGCTCTTTTCCACCGGTGATGATGTCGTAAAGTTTTTGTGTGGCTCCTTCACGAATCACCGCACCAACAGCCGGAGTGGACACAAGGATCTCATTCACAGCGACTCGCCCGGCCTTGTCAGAGCGTTTCAACAAGAGCTGAGCCACGACTCCGCGGAGGGAACCGGCCAGCATCGTGCGAACCTGGCTTTGCTGATCGGAGGGGAATACGTCGATGAGACGGTCGACGGTTTTCCGGGCGTTGTTGGTGTGCAGGGTGCCAAACACCAGCAGGCCGGTTTCAGCCGCTGTCAGGGCGAGGGAAATGGTTTCCAGGTCACGCATCTCACCAACGAGCACAATGTCCGCATCTTCCCGCAGGGAAGCCCGGAGGCCGTCCGCGAATGATGGGCAGTGAACCGGCACTTCGCGCTGCGTGATGGTGCAGCGTTTGTTGGAGTGTACAAATTCGATTGGCTCTTCCACGGTGATGATGTGGCGGGCGTGATTTCGATTGATGTAGTCGAGGAGGGCCGCAAGAGTGGTGGATTTCCCGGATCCCGTCGGGCCGGTCACGAGCACGAGGCCGCTTCGAATATCCCCGAATGTTTCAATAATCGGCGGCAACCCAAGTTCCTCAATCGTCGCAATTTCCGTCGGAATCAGTCGAAAGACCGCCGCAAGACCGTTCTTCTGCTTGAAGTAGTTGCAACGGAATCGCGAGTCTTCATCCATCGCGTAAGCGAAATCCAAGTCGCCTGTTTCGAGATACCTTTCGAAGGCTTTCTCGTCGCAGATCTCCGCCAGCATGGCCTTGAGGGTATCGTGGTCGAGAACGCCTTCAGAAATGGGAGCTACGGCTCCGTGGGCCCGCATCTTGGGCGGTTGGCCTTCGGAAAGGTGAAGATCAGAGGCTCCACTGGAAACAAGGTGTTCGAAATACTGATCGATGACTGCCATGACGAGGTGGGTTGCGTGCGTTGCTTTGTGGGGAAGGAAATCGGGGGTTACCCACCCTGCTGAGCGCGAATCTGGTTCAGGGTGATTTCGAGTTGTGCCGGATCGATCGCGCGACCCAGAGCTTCATTGGCGGTGATTAGGCCCTGTTGATATAACTCGGCAAGGGAATCATCCATCATGATCATTCCGACTTTTTTACCGGTCTGCATCACGCCGGGAAGCATGAAAGTTTTGCCTTCACGAACCAGCGAGGCAACGGCCGGTGTGTTGACGAGAAGTTCGAGAGCCAGCTCACGACCGCTTCCATCTTTCCGCGGAACCAACTGCTGCGAAATGATGCCACGCAACGATTCGCCCACCATGATCCGGATCTGCTCCCGCTGTTCGGTCGGGAACACGTCGAGTAT
Organism: Verrucomicrobiales bacterium; assembly: GCA_013003335.1. GTDB lineage: Bacteria > Verrucomicrobiota > Verrucomicrobiia > Verrucomicrobiales > DEV007 > JABDJT01. The sequence goes on from JABDJT010000130.1 coordinate 14,517, forward strand.
CCGGTCCAGTGTTCGGGCAGCGGAACCGGTGTGCAAT
>JABDJT010000177.1 GCA_013003335.1 Verrucomicrobiales bacterium
GCCCTGAACATTGGCCTGTTTGCGGTCCGTGTCCGAAAACGAACCAACAGGGTTCGATTGCCAAACCAACCCTATTGATTCGATTTTTTAGTTGCACGAAGACGATTTTTTGGCATGACAATTTTTAGACAAATCGGAAAACTTTCCGCGCTAACGGTGTGGAAGTTTCGCAAATCGATCTTTTAGTAAACGCCTTTCAACCCAGACAGAACTGAAATGATTGAAGTCAAAAACCTCAGAAAAGAATTCGGGAGCAAAGTCGCGGTGGACGGAATTTCATTCGAGGTAAAGAAGGGGGAGGTGCTCGGATTCCTCGGCCCGAATGGAGCAGGCAAATCGACTACGATGCGAATGGTCACTGGTTTTCTCCCGGCGACCGCCGGAAAAATTTCGGTCGGCGGTGCAGATATCGAAGAGAACGAAATTCAGGCAAAATCGAGAATCGGGTATTTGCCGGAAAACGCTCCGCTTTACTCAGACATGACGGTGGAAGGTTTCCTGCGTTTCTGCGCGGAAATGCGGCGGGTGCCGGATTCTGAACTCGATGATGCGGTGGACAGGGCGATTGAAACCTGTTTCCTGGAAAAGGTTCGCCGCCAGAGTGTGGATACGCTTTCGAAGGGATTTCGTCACCGGACTTGCCTGGCGCAATCCATTATTCACGACCCGGAGGTGTTGATTCTGGACGAACCAACGGACGGTCTCGATCCGAACCAAAAGCACGAGGTGCGGAATTTGATCAAGCGCATGGGGGAGGAAAAGGCGATTATCTTTTCGACCCATATTCTCGAGGAGGTGGAAGCAAGTTGCTCACGCGCCATCATCATTGATCGCGGGGCGATCATCGCCGACGGCACGCCGGATTATCTCAAGGGACGAGCGAAGAATGCCGGTTCCCTGATTCTGCGGGCGACTGGCTTGCCCGGTTCGGGAATCGAGGGTGAGTTGAAGAAACTCGGCGAAGTGAGCGAAGTGGATGTACTGAAATCCAATGATGATGGGATTACAGCGCGGGTCCGGGCGGCCAGCGGGAAGGACGGAGATTTGGCCGCGGCAGTTTTCGGAATGGCCACTGCGAAAAATTTGACAGTGGAAGAGTTGCGGGTCGAGGAGGGACGACTGGATGAGTTGTTCCGGGAAATCACGCGAACCGATACAGAGGACTGATTGAGCAAACCCATTTTCAGAACCGAGCTATGAAAGAACTGTTTCTTCACTTTTTTGTTCCGGCAGCGATCCTCACGCTGATTTTCGTCGCGCTCCTGCTATTCGTGCTGCCCCGGGAAATCCGAACCATTTTCAAGCGGGAGTTGAAAGCCTACTTCGTATCACCGGTGGCCTACGTGATGATCGTGGTTTTCCTCGGGCTCTCAAACGGCCTCGCCTTCTTTCTCTGGCATGTGCTGGAGTGGGGTGAAGCGGATTTGTTCCGCAGTTATTTCTTTTGGCTGCCGCTCTACATGACGTTGGTTGTTCCTGCGCTCGGGATGCGCCTGTGGTCGGAAGAACAGCGGCTGGGAACGATGGAACTGGTCCTGACCATGCCGCTCTCTCCCTGGCATGCGATTCTCGGGAAATTCCTGGCGGCCGCCGTGGTGATTTTCGCCATGCTGGTTTTGTCGTTTCCGATCGTTTGGACGATCAATTACCTGGGTGACCCGGACAACGGCGTGATGTTTGCTGGTTACCTGGCGACGTTCCTGGTCGGACTGGTTTACCTGGCAGTCACCTCGGTGATGTCCGCTTTGACCCGCAGCCAGATGGTCGCTTTGCTGATCTCATTCGCGGTTTGCCTGATTCTCTGGCTGGGCGGTCTGCCGCCGGTGAATGATTTCGTGACCAGCCTTCGCGGAATCGGGCTGGCTCTCTGGCCTTTTCTGAAAGGAATTCAACTGGTCGAAATTCTTTCCCCGTTTGAGCAATTTGCGAAGGGTGACCTGCATGTCTCCCACTTGGTCTTTTTTATCTCCTTTGTCGGATTCTGCCTGGTAGCCACGTCGGTGGCCCTGCGAATGAAGCGTGCCTGAATTTTTCCTGAACTGATCCAATCTTATCATCATCATGAGTGACGAACCGAACGTTGAAGAAAAGAAATCGGACTCGGGAACCGGTGCGCCGCTTTTCGGGCGAAAAGCCCAGGCCCTGGTTGGCCTGATCGCCGTGCTGGCGCTTTGCTGGCTGGTGAATTTCCTGGTCGGAATTTTGGGACCCCGGATTGATCTGACCGAAGCGAACCTTTTCACCCTTTCCGACGGAACGAAGCGAATTCTCAGCCGCCTGGAATCCCCTGTCAAAATTCGCTATTATGTCACGGACGAGACGCTGAGTCCCGGCGAGTTGGACCGGGTCCGCCGCATCGAGGATTTGCTGAAAAACCTGGTCCGTTACGCACCGACCAAGAAGCTTTCCGTGACGAATGAGGAAGGGGAATTCGTCGAGAAAAACGTCAAGCTTTTGACCGTGGAAAAATTGAATCCGCAACCGGATACGGATGCGGAAGACATGGCGCGATTGGACAAGGTCCGTCCCGGAATGTCGGCTGCCACGCAGGAACAGGCGTATTTCAGCCTGGCGATTCACTGTATCGACACGACGGAAACGATCGATTTTCCAATCGAGCGCCCGAATCTTCTCGAAGAAGCCGAGCGCCGAGCCGAATACGATATCATGCGGGCAATCACCCGCGTGCACGGCGGCGAAAAGCGCAAGCTGCGTATCATGACCAGCGTGCAAATTGATGGCGGGCAGGCAAATTTCCAGGCTCCGCCCACGCCGCCGTGGTT
>JABDJT010000186.1 GCA_013003335.1 Verrucomicrobiales bacterium
GTCCATCCAAGCCACATGATGCCGAAGTCGATGATCATGTGACTGACCCAGGCTCCCCACAAATTTCCGTGGCGATGATAGAGCCAACTCCACACGGCTCCTCCCAATCCGACGCAGGCACCGAATAGAATTGCCAGGAACAAGTTCGATTCTCCTCCCTCCGGTTTAAAGAACTGGCTGAGAATAACGATATGGTGAGAGGCAAATCCTACCGCTGCCCAGAACATGGCTTTTCCAGGCGTGACCAGTTGCCGTAGATTTCCAAAAATAAACCATCTCCAGTAAAACTCCTCCATCGACGAATGGAGCAGCGAGAGAAACACGGCAAACAGGATAAAGTGATTCATCACCCCGAGTCCCTCCACGAACTCCCGGATGCTGCCGGAATATCCATCAATCAAGCCCCCAAGCGGGGTTTGCATCAGGCCGAACATGAGTCCCAGCGTCGCGATAGCAAATACGGAGCCCCACAAGATTGAACGTCCGGTTTGACCGGGGTTTGCCCGATCACGGAACCGAATCCGTTCCCGCAGGAAAAGCAGGGTGGCAACGATGGGCCAGCCAATCAGGAAAATTTTTATGCCGATATAGCAGGCGGTTCCCAGCGGAGTGCCGTCGAAGAAAATCGCGTAGAACAGCGATGCCACGAAAGGCAGAAACAGGAACGGAACGGTCAACCAGAAGCGTTTTTTCCGGTTTTCATCGTGAGGCGTGGTATGCATAGGCAGTCAGATTCCATGCATTCAAATCATCATCCAAATCAATTCTTTCAATTATATAATCGACAGAGATGATGTTTCGGTTTTTGCTGGAAATTTTGATTTTCATTAAGTAATCTAAACCTTTCTCAACTACACTCATTTCCCAACCATGGCCATCGTCGCAACCAATCTCAGAAAAGGACAATGCATTGATTACAAGGGCGAAAAGTCTGTCGTTCTCGGCATCGAACACCGCACTCCGGGAAAAGGAAACGCCCTGATCATGGCCACCGTCCGGTCATTTGCCTCCGGTAAAACCAAGGACATTCGTTTTGCCTCCGGTGAGAAGGTCGAGATTGTCAATGCGGACCGCCAGAAACTGGAGTTCAGCTATGTGGATCAGACGGGTTACCATTTCATGGACACGACCACCTACGACACCATAACCCTGCCCAATGACCTGATCGAGGATTCCAAAGAGCTGTTGATCGATGCTCTTGAGGTCGAAGTACTGTTTCTCGAAAATAAGGCGGTCAGTGTCGAATTCCCATCCAATGTGGAGTTGGAAGTGACGGAGTCTGCACCCGGAGTGAAAGGCGACACCGCTACTGCGGCAACCAAGGAAGCCGTTTTGGAAACCGGCCTGCGTGTCCAGGTTCCACTTTTTATCAATCCCGGAGATAAGGTGAAAGTCAGCACGGCCGACAAGAAATATACCGGCCGCGCTTGACTCCGTGTTGTTGCGAAAACGAACCAACAGGGTTGGTTCATCAAGTAAACCCTGTTGACTCGTGGCGAGGACAAAATCCAAAAATACAGTCAACCGGACGAAGCGGCGCACGCGGAAGAAAAACCGGAAGAATCCTCCGCGGGCGGTGAGCGCCTTCACTCGGGCCCACCATTCCGCCCCTTTTTTCAGCTGCCAGGCCTGGTCCCCCGTCCTGATCGCAAAATTCCTGATTGGTCTGGTTTTACTTCCAATTTGCTGGGTGTCGATTGAGACGTTTTTCGTTTCCTTCGGACACGCCGCGAAACAGGGCTCATTCTGGCGCACCCCGGAATTCTGGTTTTTTACGATCGGAGCGGTCGGTTGGACGGTAATTTTTTACACATGGAGGCACAAAGCCATGATCTGGTTGTATGTGGCCGGCCATGAACTCACCCACGCGTTTTTCGTCCTAGTCTGCCGCGGAAATGTTGCAGAGGTCAAAATCTCCTCGGAAGGGGGCCATATTTTGACGAACCGGAACAATTTCCTGATCTCACTCTCCCCGTATTTTTTTCCGTTTTATACGATTGTTCTGATTACGCTGTGGGGGCTGGTGGAATGGCTGTTCCTGGATTTTACAGATGGTCATCGGCAAATCCTGTTCGGGATGATTGGGTTAACCTGGGCATTTCATCTCACGTTCACGATCTGGATGATTCAGCGGGAACAGCCCGACGTTGATCAAAATGGTCGGTTGTTTTCTTTTTCCATGATTATCCTGGTGAATATGCTGGTGATCTCCGGTCTGCTGGTCGCCGCATCTCCGACCGTGGCCCTTTCAGATTTTGCCGTTGTCTGGACGGCGAACCTGGTGACGTTCGGCCCCCGTTTTGCGGAATCTATCCGGGAGATTTGGCTCTCCGTGGAGGGAATGTTCGGGTGACGAAGTGGTTTGCGGGACGTATACTGGTCACCACTTTCGAAATGGAATTTCTCAAGACTGTACTCACCCACTGGTTTTTCTGGGGCTTCATGCTGGGCCTGTTTCTCTGTATTCTCTCGCTTCTGGCACACCTGAAGACCAAGAAGGAATTGAAACGACTGAAGGGTCACCTTTCTGACAAATTGGAAATTGAGGCGGAGAAGATGTCTTCGATGAAAGAGGAAATCGATTTGTTGAAGAAGGAAAACGAGAATCTTCGTATTAAGATTCAGTCCGGGAAAATCGAAGATTCTTCGCAGGCATTGGAGCGTGAACTGGAAATTTTCGCGCGCGCGGAAAAATCAATGGTCCTCAACGCCCCCGGTTTCGCCCAGGCCTGGGAATCTGCCAAGACAGCCGCCAATGACGAGATGGATCAGGAAGAGGCCGGCAAAAACCCGGTGAAACGCGTGTTCCGGAAATTCTTCAAGTCAGATCGGGATGAAGAGGCAAAGTCCGTTCCGGTAAAACTCGAAGTTTCCACGAAGGGCGGAGACGGAGTCACGGTTGAAGAAGCAGCAGAAAAGAGTTCTGATTGATTTTCGCTGAATCCCGCGTCCGGTTGCGGCGATGATCCTCGAACTTCCCGACCGCGAATTTGGCGGTTACATCTTTGATTGCGACGGAACGCTGGTCGATTCCATGCCGTTGCACTATCGGGCCTGGACGGCGAGTTTCGTGCATCACGGAGCGCCCTGGCAATGGTCGGAAGATGAATTTTACGCCAGCGCCGGCATTCCCGATCGGGATATTGTCGGAAAGTTGAATGCAGATTATGGGGTCGATCTTGATGCAGACTCGATTCACGAGCACAAGGCGGAGTGGTTCATGGAACACCTTCATGAACTGACTGCCGTTGAAGCAGTGGCGCAAATCGTCCGTGACTTTCACGCAAAATCCCAACCAATATCCGTTGCGACGGGAAGTGATTTGGTCATCGTCGAACCGGAGCTGAAACACGTGGGCTTGTGGGATTATTTCGGGATCATCGTGACCCCTGCCCACGTGGAGAATGGAAAACCGGCACCGGACATGTTTTTGCTGGCTGCTGAGAAAATGGGCGTCCCCGCAGAAGATTGCCTGGTGTTTGAAGATGGGAACAGCGGCCTGCAGGCTGCCGCCGCGGCCGGGATGGAAGCCGTCTTTGTTCCCAGCCGGGGCTGAGAGGTCAGGTTCGCGAGTTGAAACACCGCGAGATCCAGGCCGATTCTGGTGAATCGAGCCGCTTCAGCAGGCTTTGATAGCTATTATCCTATCAATTTTTATAAAATTTGTAAAAATGATTTGCAAATACCATAAAATTCTGTATAATCCAAAATATGAGAATTATCTCACTTATTATTCTCACATTTGCGGTTTCAAGCTGCAGCGTGACCCGGATGTCTGACGTCGTTCCTTCGACGTGCGGAACTGATTACGGAAAAGTCGTGATTGGTGACGAAAAGACCTCCTACGCTCCGATTGTAACCGGAAAATCCTGCCGAAGTGGCCATTGCGGAACCGGTAAAGTTGTAGGCGTTCAAGTCTACAGCGGAACCGGGAGCAAATCGGCCGCCTCGGGTTGCGGAACCTACTGTGCTCCTGCCGGACACGCTTTTGCGCTCGGCGGAACCACGCTCCTCGACCCGTACTCGACCTCAGCACACTTCGGACTGGGTGGAAATGTGGGATTGTCGGGGTTTTCGACCCTTCCCTACACGAAAGGCCTCGTCAGCGGTTCACACCGCCGGCCCGCCCTGGTGCTGAACAGCGCTGGAGCATATGGCTTGGATTGCGGGGATTGCTCGAAAGTCCGAATCACCAAAAGAGTCACGTCCGGTAAGGCCGTGATCGAAACAGAACAGAACTACGAAATACAAAAATGATGAAACAACTATTGCTTCTCGCTGTTGCCGGTGCCTTGGTAACCAGCTGCAGCAGCACCTACATGGCCGATGTCGCGCCTGAAACTGCCGATTGCGAAATCGGTGCCGTGCCCGTCGGTGGCTTCAATGCTTCCAGCGTGGTCACTTACTGCAAAAACCCTTACACGGGATGCATTGAGACCCACGGTGTTCAGGTTCATCGCGACAGCGGTATCAACAACACTGCGAAACTTGCTGCATCCGCAGCTTACATCGCAGGCGGAACCGGCGACGTCCTGAGTGGCCTCGGAACCCTGAAGTATGGTCAGTCCTGGAAAAACTTCTCCCGGAATGGCTTTCACTTCAATCATGAAGGCCTCCCGGGCACAAACATCAACGTGGAAGGATCCAGCGCCCACGCCGACGGTTCGGCAAACGCTGCTGCCAATTCCCGTTCGAAGTCCAGTGCCGGAGCCAGTGCTGATGTGCACAATATCAACAAGAACTACAACAAGAACGACGTTGGTATCGGCATCAGCAACGAGGTGAAATTGAAGAAGCCTCGCCGTCCTCAGCGGTGGTAAAAATCCTTTCTAATCCCCAAACACTTTCATCTACAAATCGTAGGGATTTGTTCTGAAAGGCAACAACTCCGGCAGCCATTGGTTGCCGGAGTTTTTGCGATTCGTGAGAAAACGAACCAACAGGGTCTGTTCGATGAACCAACCCTGTTGTTTCATTTTTATCAATCTTCAGGAACTTCCATCGCTTCCGGCTTGGGAGGATCGGATTTGGAAGCGAGATAATCTTCAACCCAGCGAATGCTGTATTTGCCGTTTTTGAAAGCGGCGTGGTCGATGATCTCGGCCTGGAAGGGGGTGGTCGTTTTGATTCCCTGGACGAGAAATTCGCTCAGGGCCCGCTTCATGCGTGCAATCGCAATGTCCCGCCGGGCGCCGTAGACGATCAGCTTCGCGATCATGGAATCATAATACGGTGGCACTTCGTACCCGCTGTATACGTGGGTGTCGACGCGAACACCGCGGCCACCGGAGGCATAATACAATTCGATTTTGCCCGGGCTGGGCGAAAAATCGTTGTAGGGATCCTCGGCGTTGATCCGGCACTCAATGGCATGACCGCGCGGTTCGCTGTGAAGGACGTGTTCGGACAGTGGTTCGCCCGCAGCGACGCGAATCTGTTCTTTGATCAGGTCGCAGCCCCGGACCTCTTCGGTGATGGGATGTTCCACCTGAATCCGGGTGTTCATTTCCATGAAAAAGAAATTTTCCTGGTCGTCGACGAGGTATTCGATCGTCCCGCAATTCTCGTATCCGATGGATTTGGTGAGCTTCACGGAGGCCTCGGCCATCCGGGTCCGGAGATCTTCTGACAGGAGCGGCGAAGGGGTCTCCTCGATAATTTTCTGATTCCTGCGTTGCATCGAACAATCCCGCTCTCCGAGTTCAATCGCATTCCCGTGGGAATCTGCGACGATCTGGAATTCGATGTGGTGTGGATTTTCGACAAGCTTCTCGATGTAAACTTCGTCAGAATTGAAACAGGCCATCGCCTCGCGCCGCGCCGTGTGAAAAGCGGAGCCAAGGGACGCTTTGTTCAAGGCTGGTCGCATGCCACGACCGCCTCCGCCGGCACTGGCTTTGATCATGACCGGGTAACCGATTTTTTCGGCAATTTCGTAGGCTTCCTCTTCCGTTTCGACAATGCCATCGCTCCCGGGCGTGACGGGAACGCCGTGCTTTACCGCGGTGGCTCGGGCTTCATTTTTATCGCCCATCGTCCGGATCACTTCTGCCGAGGGTCCGATGAATTTTACGTCGCAACTCTCGCAGATTTCGGCAAAGCGGGGGTTTTCAGAAAGAAATCCGTAGCCGGGATGAATCGCGTCGACATTGGCAATTTCGGCCGCGGCCATGATGGCGTCGACTTTCAAATAGCTTTCCGCGCTGGGTCCTGGACCGATGCAGATTGCGTCATCGGCAAGCTGGACGTGCATCGAGTCGATATCTGCTTCGGAATAAACCGCCGTCGTCCGAATGCCGAGTTCTTTGGCTGCACGGATCACTCGCAGAGCGATTTCGCCCCGATTGGCGACAAGGATATTGCGGAAACGGTTTTCCATCAATTCGTCTGAATTCAGGGTTACCCTATTTTCACCCGGAAGAGCGGTTCGCCGTATTGAACCGGAGTTCCGTTCTCGACGAGGACTTGGGTGATCGTGCCTTTCACATCCGCGGAAATCTCGTTCATCACCTTCATCGCCTCGATAATGCACACCGGGGAGGATTCCTCGACCTGGCTACCAATCTCGACAAAAGAGTCAGAATCCGGATCGGAAGCGCGATAAAAGGTTCCCACCATCGGAGAAGGAATCTCGACTTCGTCCGGAGCCAGTCCGTCACCCGCGGCAGCCGGTGATGGATCTCCGGAAGCGGCCGGGGCCTGAGGAGCAGCAACTGGAGCGGGCGCAGCGACTTGCTGGACGGGTGCCACTTCAAGGCCTCCTTTTTTCAATTCCAGTTTGGAGTCTTTCTCCTCCAACTTGAATTGGGAGAGACCATGCTCATCCATCAACTCGATGATTTTTTTGATTTCCTTTAAATCCATAAGGTCTGGCGATCTTCGATGAAAATTGAATTCGATTCCAGCCAAAAAGCCCGAAATCAAGGCGGACACAAGCCGTGAATACGAAGTTCGTCAAGTCAGGAGCAACTCGAGTGAGCGCCCACTCCAACAGTGCGGTTCGCGACATCTGCCCGGGCCAGTCGAATTTCAAATCGCCCGCTCAATCGCTTCGAACACCCGATCGAGATCCTTTTCATTATTGTAGAAGTGATGACTGAAACGGATGATGGGAGTTCCGCTTCGATCCGGTCGAAAACTTGTCACCACATTCTTCTCAAGCAGCTTGCGGTACAAGTCGCCGATCAAATCGCGGTCCGGGTGAGTGACGCTGGTGATCGCCGATGAATTCGCACCGGACGCCTCACCCAGGATCTCGAAATCACGTTCCAAAAGCCGCCGAACCAGCAACTCTTTCAGCTCGTTCAATCGACTTGAGACCGCGTCGATTCCGACCGTTTCGTTCAACAGTTTGATTGCAGTCTCCATTCCCAGGATTCCCTGCACGTTGAGTACTCCCGGTTCGTATCGCCTCGCCCCGTTTTCAAACTCCACCCGATCCCGCGTAATAAAGTTTGTCGACTTCACATTGAAGGCTCCCAGCAAGGCAGGTCGCAAATTTTCGAGGTGTTTTTCCGAAACATAAAAGATCCCGGCTGACATCGGCCCCAGCATCCATTTGTGGGAATCGGCCGACAGAAAATCCACGTGCTCAACAGTAGTCGGGTAAGCCCCGACTGTTTGAATAGCATCCAGGCAAAACAGAGCACGATCACTCGTTTCACGAATGCGCCTCCCGATCGAATCGACATCGATTCGGTATCCAGTTAGAAAATGGCAGGAAGCCAGGGCAATGAGCCGCGTCCGTTCACTGATCGCATCCGCCACCAAATCCGGGGTGATTTCGCCGGGGCGATCCGGTTTCAGGAAAACGGTTTTCGTTTGGTGCGATCGCTCCAGATCCATCCATGGATAGACATTGGCCGGATAGTCGTCCTGGTAGCAGATCACTTCATCTCCAGGCTCAAAATCGATCCCATTTGCAACCAGGCTCAGCCCCAACGAAGTCGGCCCAAGAAGAGCAATCTCCTGCGCGTTTGCTCCGATGATTCCTGCAGCCGACTTCCGTGCCTGATTCATTCGATCGATCAGCAATTCGGAATAATCCAGTTCACCGGTCGATGATGCCCGGTTGTATTCAGCCATGGCGTCTACGACGACTTTTGGGACAGTCGCGATGGCCGCGTGAGCCAGGAACACGCGATCGTCCTGCAGGCAGGGGAACTGTTCCTTTCGAAAAGATTCGTCCGAATCGAGCCGTTGAAGAAAAGTCATCGGGTTGATTCGTTGCGTCAGACCCGCCGAGCCTTTTCCCCCTCTTCGATCAACTCCCAAAACTGTTTCGAACGACTCAGAGCTTCATCTTCATTTACCGGAAGATTAGCGCGAAACAGGAAATCCTGAAACGTATTCTTGTGCAGCACGCGATGGACGATTACCGCGGAATGGTCGTCCGCGACTTCAAAATAAATCCGGACGTCCTCCGCGCGATAACGATAGAGCGTTTTTCCTTCCCGATCGATTTTCCCGAAAAGAGCTTCCTCGCTTTCCTGGCCATCCAGCTGATCCAGATCGTCCGGAGACACCTGGAATTGATTGAGGACTTCCAATTGCGTCAATCGCGGCAGCTGGGAAATTTCAGCAGCACTGATTTCGTTGAAGATAATCTGAAACACGGTGTCAGAATTTGCTGCCGGATCGTCTCCTTGCCAGCTATTTTTTCGAAACATGCCTGAACTCGCCGAAGTAGAATATTACCTCCGCCAATGGTCGCCCGGATTGGGAAAGCAAGTCGAAGAAGTCCTGATTCATCCGAAAGCCCGGATCTACCGGAATACATCCGCGGTTGGCATCCGGAAACAGCTTACCGGGGAAACATTGCTCGCCGGCCATCGGCACGGCAAGCAGTGGCTCTTCGAATTCTCAGGCGGAAATTGGCTGGGTGGTCATCTCGGAATGACCGGGAAACTCCATGCAAAACCAGCTTCTGACTTTCAACCCGGGAAGCACGATCACCTGGTGTTACAAACGGCCAAACGAGCCCTGGTTTTTACTGATTCCCGCATGTTCGGCAAGGTAAGCCTCGACGTTCTGGATGAACCCGGCCGGTTTCCGGACTGGTGGGAGGAGCTCCCACCGGAAGTTCTGGATTCCCGATTCACTCCAAAACGCCTGGCCGGGTTCATGAAGCGGCACCAAAAACCTCCCATCAAAACACTCCTTTTGGATCAACGAATGTTTCCGGGGATCGGAAACTGGATGGCCGACGAAATTTGCTGGCGCGTTCAGATTCACCCGGCTACCCCTGTGGGCAATCTTTCCGACGATCAACTTTCTGAATTGTGGAAACAACTTCGAACGCTTTCCCGGCAGGCGCTTCGCGTGATCGGGACAAACTGGGATACGCCTCCGAACTCGTGGCTGTTCAACCACCGTTGGAAAGATGGTGGGAACTGTCCTCGAAAAGAATGCAAAAAGGCCGGCCTTGTCCGAATCAATTTGCGGGGTCGAACTACCGCTTTCTGCCCCTCCTGCCAGTCGTCAGCCTGATTTCGAATCAACAGGGTCTGTTCGGCAAACCGACCCTGTTCAATCGCTTTATACAATCATTCCGGCTCCAACCGTTTCGTTGGTTTGTGCGTCGATGAGAATGAAACTGCCAGTCGTTCGATTCCGGTGATAGCTGTCGAAAAACAGTGGGGCGGATGTACGGATCGACACGCGCCCGATTTCGTTCAGAGCCATGTCCCTTTCATCCTCCACTTTGCGAAGGGTATTGATGTTCACCTTGTAGCGAATCTCCTGCACGACTGCTTTTACCTCTTTGGTGGTGTGGCGGAGATAAAACTTCGAACGGGGAGTCAATTTCCGGGCCTCGGAAAACCAGCAGACCATCGCCTCAATATTCTGATCTTTCTTCGGCGGGTTGTTACCTTTCACAATCGTGTCGCCACGGCTGATATCGATTTCGTCCTCCAGGGTAATGGTGCAGGAAAGTGGAGCGAACGCTTCTTGCATGTCGCCGTCGAATGTACTGATCGATTTGATTTTCGAGGTAAAGCCGGATGGCTCGACTGAGATGTCGTCTCCCGGTTTGAAAACCCCTCCCGCCACGCGGCCGGCGTATCCGCGAAAGTCGTGGAATTCATCAGAGTGAGGCCGGATGACCCATTGCACGGGGAAGCGGGCTTCCACATGATTGTAATCGGAGCCGATGTACACATTTTCCAGGTGATACAACATCGTGGGCCCCTGATACCAGGGCATCTGTTCGGATTTATCGACCACGTTGTCGCCTTTGAGCGCACTCAGCGGAATGGCCTCGATATCAACGATATTGTCGAGGCGGGACGCAAAATCGTAAAACTCCTCGATGATCTTCTCGAAGGGTTCCTGCTCATAATCGACCAAATCCATTTTGTTCACGGCAAGGATCACGTGCCGGATTCGCAGCAGGTTGGCGATGAAAGCGTGTCGCATGGTTTGCTCAATCACACCGTGCCGGGCATCCACGAGAATGATCGCAAGGTTCGCCGTTGAGGCACCGGTGACCATGTTGCGGGTGTACTGAATATGACCGGGCGTATCAGCGATAATGAATTTCCGTTTCGGCGTGGCAAAATAGCGATATGCCACATCAATCGTAATACCCTGCTCCCGCTCGGCGCGCAATCCGTCAGTCAACAAGGCGAGATTGGTGTGTTCGTCACCGCGCTGCTTCGAGGTGCGCTCCACCGCCTCCAATTGATCTTCGAACGTATTTTTTGAATCGTACAGTAACCGGCCAATCAATGTGGATTTTCCGTCATCGACACTTCCCGCGGTCGTGAACCGCAGCAAATCCATGTCGAGGTATCCTTCTGTGGAAATTTCTTCGCTCATCTTTATTTGGTGGCTCGATTCGATTTAGAAATATCCCTCTTTTTTCCGGTCCTCCATGGAGGTCTCGGATCGCTTGTCATCCGCCCGCGTTCCACGCTCGGTTTGGCGCGCAGTTGCCACTTCCTGGATAATTTTATCCAGGTCGTCCGCATCCGATTCCACCGCACCCGTGCAAGTGACATCTCCGATTGTGCGAAAGCGGACCAGTTTTTTCTCAACGGTTTCATCTCCCTGCGGCTGCGTGAAATCCGTAACCGCTAAAAGCTGGCCATGCCTTTCGAATACCTCACGCTCATGCGCAAAATAGAGTCCCGGGAGCGGAATGTTCTCGGTCTTGATGTATTGCCACACGTCCATCTCGGTCCAGTTCGAAAGCGGAAAAACGCGAAAGTTTTCGCCGTGATGTTTTCGCCCGTTAAAAATATTCCACAACTCCGGCCTCTGGTTTTTTGGATCCCACTGACCGAAGTCATCCCGGTGCGAGAAAAAACGTTCTTTCGCACGCGCTTTTTCTTCGTCTCTTCGTCCTCCACCCAGGCAGGCATCGAAATTGTTGTCCTCAATCGCCTCGAGTAGCGTCACAGTTTGGAGGGCATTCCGGCTTGCGGTTGGACCCTTCTCCTCCTGGGCAGATCCACTGTCGATCGAATCCTGAACATGGCCCACGATCAGTTCCGCTCGAATTTCCTCTACGAATTTGTCCCGGTACTCGAGGGTCTCCGAAAAATTGTGACCGGTATCCACGTGAAGCAGCGGGAACGGCAGCCGAGCCGGATGAAATGCTTTCCGGGCGAGGTGAGCCATCACAATCGAATCTTTACCTCCGGAAAAAAGCAACGCCGGACGTTCAAACTGGGCGGCCGTTTCCCGAAGAACAAAAATGGCTTCGGACTCAAGTTGTTTCAGGTGGCTGACCTGATAGGAATGTCGCTTGTTATCTTCTTCTTCCATTTTGGGAGTCGGCGAAATAGTTGGGCAGCAATGCAATCTCTGCGTTTCGATCAGACAGGGTTGGTTCGGCAAACAGACCCTGTTGGTTCGTATTGTCAGTCGGGTTGAATTCGCCCGGCCACCACGGAATACAGGGTTTGCAACGATTCCTCTTCCGTTTGCGCCTCAGTGTCGATGATTAGATCAGGGTTTTCGGGTTCTTGGAAAGAAGAATCTTTCCCGGTGAAATTTTTCACCTCCCCTGCTTTCACCTTCTCATACAAACCCTTTGGGTCCCGTTCCGCGCAGGCTTCGAACGAAGCTTTCACGTAGACTTCGAGCAAATCCTCGCTCCCGATAATTTCCCGCGCGTTCTGGCGGAGGCGTTCCACCGGCGTAATAAACGAAGTCAGGGTGATGATTCCGCCCTCGGCAAAGAGTTTTGCCACCTCAGCAACCCGGCGGATATTTTCTTCCCGATCCTCATCGGAAAAACCGAGGTTGTTGTTCAGTCCGGACCGCACGTTGTCCCCATCGAGCACTTTCACGAATCTTCCCTCTTCGTGCAGTTTCCGCTCGAGGAGATTGGCGAGGGTGCTCTTTCCCGATCCACTCAGCCCGTACAGCCAGACCACAATTCCTTTTTGCTTGAGCAGAGACTCCTTTGCTTCCCGGGGAAGCATTTTATCGAAGGTCGGGTAAAGGTTTTCCATTGCCGGGTCAGCTCAGATGGAAAAGTCGACATCTTCGTGAAGTCCGCACTCGCGTTTGAGTCCGAAAAATCTGGTTTCCTCTTCCGTCATGCCATCGGTGAGTTTCTTGGTCGTGTGCCAGTCCCCGATCGAAACGTATCCTTCGTCCCAAAGCGGGTGATAGGGCAGGTCATTTGCTTTGAGATAATGAAAAATATCGAGATCCGTCCAATCAATTATGGGATGGAGTTTGGCGCGACCTTTTTGGGCAACCAGGACCGGCAGATCTTCGCGAGAAGAACTTTGTTGGCGTCGCAGTCCGGAAATTAATAAATCGACATGGAGTTCCTTCAGGGCCCGATCCATGGGCTCGACCTTGTTCATCTGGTTGTATTTCTCGATCCCGTTCAGTCCCTGCTCCCAAAGTTTTCCGAAACGGGCCTCCTGCCAGGCTGGACTGAGGGGACTGCGATATACTTTCAGATTCAGGTTCAACTTTTCGGTCAGATCTTCCACGAACTGGTAGGTTTCAGGAAAAAGATATCCGGTATCGACCAGGATGACGGGGATGTCCGGCTTCAGCGCAGTAACCAGGTGAAGCGAAACCGCCGACTGTGCCCCGAAACTGGAGCTCAGGGCAATGTGATCGGGATTGAATGTATCCAGAGCCCAGGAAATCCGTTCCTGCGGTGGTTTTTGCTCCAACAATTTTCCCTCTTCCCGAAAATTGACTCCCAGTTCATCACTCAGTTTCTGGAGAGCCGAATTCTGCGTAGCCAGTTCGGCAGGCTCTGGAATCGTTTCTGTCATTTGGTATTTCGCGACGGTCAAGGTGTGCGCCACTAATACGCATGTCAACTTGAAACCGCTAATTGTCTATCGGAATTGTCGAGTTTTGGAGCCGAAGCTTACAGGGAGCTTGATTGTTTCCAAATTCTTACGGCTACTCGGCAGTTGGCAAACTCAGCCAGACTGTTGTGGTTCCGTCTGCATATCGAAACCCGAGTCGAATGTCCATCTGGCCGGCCAGAACACCAGCGGTGGTCAACCCAACCCCGTTGTGTTCGTTTCCTTTTTCGCTGTAGAACGGCATAAACAGTTCCGGTATTTTCTCCACAGCAATTTCGACACTCGAGTTTCGAATGAAAATATCGACCCGATTCTGATCCGCAGGTGAGGCCTCCCCGGGAGGAAGAACATCGATCGCAACTTCACCCGGCGGATTGGTTTCGGCTGCGGCTTCAATTGCATTTTCTCCCAGTTCACGAAGCATTTCCAGAAGCCGTGTCGAATCAGCAAGGACCGGTGGCAGATTTTCCGCCCGATTGAATTGAACCTCGATTCCCTCTTTCGCGGCAAGTTCCCGGCACGTCTGTTCAAAATACGGCATCGAACCGTTGAGGTCGACAGCTTCGATTTGCAGGCGGGCACACCCGGAGGTTGTCAAAATCCCTCTCGCCAGATCCGAAGCACCCTGCGCTGAATCTTTCATCTGCGTAACGTTGTCCGTGATCCCCGACGGAATGTCGTCATCCATCAGGATCAGACTCGAAAAGCCCTGGATTACCCCGAGCATGTTGTTGTTTTTGTGAATGAGCCCCTGTAACAGCGCGATGTAAAATTCGCGGGTAGAGGAGTCATCGAGAACCAAGTGGTCCGCAAAAAAGAAGCTCTGGGAAGGATCAGGTTCAGCCATCACGGGGAAAATTGACGGGTTAATGCTCGGAACAATAAGCGCCCCAATTAATTAGGACAACTGAAATACTTTTGAATTCGATTTTTTAGGGCACAGTCCTTCGGACCTGATCCGCGGCGTAAATCTGCTCCTCATTCCCATCCGAAGTTTCCAGAATCAACTCTCCGAATTCTCCAATTCCCCGCGCCTTTCCCTGCCTGAGTCGATCTCCCTGTAGAATTTCAATCGAGTGACCCCGAAGATAACTTCTCGAATCGACCGCTGTCCGAATTGACTCGAAGTCCCGGAGTCCCCCGGGAAAGACCGCCGACCATTCCGCCAGGATATGCGCCAGCAATTTTGCCCGGCAATGCAACTGATCTGATTCAATCGCCAGGGACGTTGCCAAATGTCTGATCGAGCCTGGCAAATCCCGGTCGGCCATGTTGACGTTCAATCCCGTGCCAACCACACAGAAAGACGCGGATGATTCACTTCCTGCAGCCTGGTTTGACTCCACCAGGATTCCCGCGAGCTTTTTCCCACCAATCATCAAATCATTCGGCCACTTCAATTGAATGGGTTGGAGATCCGGAATGCATGATTCGATCCCCATTCCGATCGATAGCGCTGCGAGGTGGGGAACTCGCGTCCAGTTTTGAATCGAAATGTCATCCGGGATCCGCTGAAGAATCGAGAACAGGAGATTCGCTCCGGGAGGCGATTCCCATCGATTTTCACGCCGTCCCCGACCTGCAGTTTGGTGTTCTGTTAGGAAAACGTGCGAATCGCTCTCCGAATTCAAGCCAGCCAGTTTGGCCTCCCCGTTGGTCGAAGCAGTCTCGGCGGAAATGGAAAATTGAAACCGGTCCGCTCGGGTTTTCCCAATGAGTTTTTCCAACTCTCGTCGAACAGCGCCTTCAGAAATCGGCAGACAGGAAGGCGATGCATTCATGGCGGAGAAAACGAGTCACGATCTTGAGTCTGCTTCCAAATCCAAACCAAGATCCACGGCGGTGGCCGAATGGGTCAGTGCCCCAATGGAGATGTAATCTATTCCCGTTTCAGCAATTCCCCGAACCGTTTCGAAATTCACCCCACCGCTCGCCTCAAGAAGAACAGCAAGGTTTGCCTCATTCCGAATCTCCACTGCCTTTTTCAGCATCTCGTTGTCCATATTGTCCAAGAGGATCACATCGACCGGAGCCTCCAATTTCAAAAATGCCCGGAGCTGATCCAGGGTATCGACCTCCAGTTCGATCTTGATTCCGGGGTGGGTCTCCCTGGCAGAACGGATTCCGGCCTCCAGTTTTTCAATCGTGTTTTCTGCCACCAGGTGATTGTCTTTCACCATCACGGCATCATAGAGACCCATCCGGTGATTGGTTCCCCCTCCCGCAGCTACGGCCGATTTCTCCAGGAATCTCCATCCCGGAGTTGTTTTTCTGGTGTCCAAAATTTTCACGCCCGTCCCTTCCACCCGATCGACAAAGCGGCGGGTCAGCGTCGCGATCCCGGACAGTCGCTGGAGAAAATTCAAAGCCGTTCGTTCTGCGGTCAAAATGCCCCTCGTTGAGCCCGCAACGGACAACGCAAGTTCTCCCTTCTTCATTCGGGTTCCGTCCGGCACTTTCTCCGAAACCGATAGGGATGGGTCGACTTTTAGAAATGCCGCGCAGGCGATTTCGATTCCCGCAACGACGCATTCTTCGCGTGCATGAACTTTTCCGATTGAACGATGGTCGACCGGAACAAATGAGTCCGTCGTGACATCGCCTGCCTGATCCAGATCTTCTGCCAGGGCCAATTCGACCAGCGACTCCGCCCGGTTTTCTAAATCAGTCATAAGAAGTTCAATCGATCCAACAGGGTATGATTGCCGAACAGACCCTGTTGGTTCGTTCAGCGCGATGTGATCCTACGAAAGTGGAGGCGATTGAGCGCCGGATCAATTTGCGTATAAAAATCGATCAACACATCAACTTTCAAATCGAGGCGAGGATGCCTTTCGCAATAGGTCCAGATCTCCGGATTAGTGAAAAGATGCGCGGCGGTTTCGTTCACATCCTGTTCGATCGAAACCTGGTTGTAGCGGGTCAGGAATCCCTGGGTCATGAGACCCGAATTCAACTCCAAAAGGCTGCTTCCATCCCCTCCCGTCTTTCGCTGCTCTTCCCCCAACATCTTGGTGGCTTCGGACTGGCCGGAATGACCGTTTTCGATCACCCCATTGGACCGATAGGAAAAGGAAGGCGGGTTCGCCGATTTCCATCTCTTGTCGTCGAACTTGTTTTCGTAGCTTTGCAGCAGGACCGAAGAAAATTCGTGGTGGAATCGCTGCTCGAATCCCCGGTCATTGAACCGGCTGTCATATGCCAGAATAATGATTCTGGAATGAGGCATATAGGTCCCACCGTATTCGATTCCGTAAAACTCAAGCGAACTGACCAGGCGGACGCCCTTGAGATTTCGCCGGATCAATGAACCGGGATATTTGGCCAGGGCACGCTCCACGATCGTCTTCGACTTTTCATGAAGGGAACCCGGCAAAGGAGAGATGCGCGCATCAATCGGAGCACGCTGCCAATTCCGCGGCAAAAAATTCGTAGTAGTCGGAAACGAAACCAGGTCCTGCGCAAGAAGCCCGGAAACAGGGAGAACGAAAAACGCCATCCAGAGAATTGAATTGGGGAAGAGTCGAACCATGCGCCGGGGAAGTGTCGCAAATTCCTTTCGCGATTTCAAGTGCAGTCGATGCGGGATGAATGCTTTTCGATCCACACCGCCAGCAGACTGATATCTGCCGGAGTGATACCGGAAATTCGGGCGGCCTGGCCCAGGGTTAGCGGGCGAATTTCGGCCAACCGCTGCTGTGCTTCCCGCTTCAATCCCCGGACCTCTTCGTAGTCGATTGAATCCGGAATGGATTTCCCTTCCTGTCTCCTGGTTTTCTCGACCGTTTCGAACTGCCGGCGAATGTATCCTTCGTATTTCACATCCGTTTCAACCAGTGACCAAATCTCGGCGGAAAATTGATTTTGGACACCCGATTCCAACTGGGTCCAACCGGAATCCGGTCGGCGCAGCCACTTCTCGATCGAGTTTCCATTTCCGTGATGAGTTTTTCGGAGAAATTCCCGCGCCGTTTCCAGGGATTGGATTTTGTCCTGAACCGCAGCCTTCCGTTTTTCCGACACCAATCCGAACTGATCTGCCAGGAGGGTAAGACGCTGATCGGCGTTGTCGTGCCGAAGGAGAAGTCGGTATTCAGCCCGGCTGGTAAACATTCGATACGGTTCGGTGGTTCCCTTTGTAACCAGATCATCGATCATCACGCCAATGTATGCCTGATCCCTCCCCAGGATAAATTCCGGTTTTCCCGCAACTTTCAGCGCGGCATTGGCACCGGCAACCAGCCCCTGGCCCGCCGCCTCCTCATACCCGGAAGTCCCATTGATCTGGCCGGCAAAATACAAACCGGAAATTCGTTTGGTCTCGAGAGTGGGATAGAGCTGGGTAGGCGGACAATAATCGTATTCAACGGCATAACCGGGACGGATGATCTCGGCACTTTCCAACCCCGGGATAGATCGAATGAATTGGTATTGCACCTCAAACGGGAGGGAAGTGGAGACTCCATTCACGTAATACTCCCGCGTTTGGAGTCCTTCCGGTTCCAGGAAAACCTGGTGGCGCTCCTTGTCGGCAAATCGCACCACCTTATCTTCAATCGAGGGACAATAGCGGGGGCCGCGCCCTTCGATGATACCGGCAAACATGGGAGACTTGTCGATATTCTCGCGAATCACCCGGTGAGTTTCCTCGTTCGTGTAGCTGATCCAGCAGGGCAATTGTTCCACGTGGAACACTCCGGACTCATATCGGTTCAGGTTAAAAATCCCGGAATTACTGGAAGTGATTTCCCCGGGCTCGAAGCTAAAGGAAGGGGGAGGATCATCTCCATTCTGCGCTTCGCATTTCGAAAAATCGATTGAGCGACCATTCAGGCGACACGGAGTGCCGGTTTTGAATCGTTCCACTTCGAAGCCGAGTTCGTCCAACTGATCGCTAATGGTCGAAATGGCGTCCCCCATTCTCCCTCCTTTCTCATTTTTCAACCCAACATGCATCAGGCCTCTCATGAAAGTGCCGGTCGTAATCACGACGGACGCCGATTCGAACCGAACCCCCAGTCGAGTTTCCACTCCGCAAACTGAGTCACCGCTCAATTGAATCCCTGACACATTTCCCTGGTGAAGATCGATCCCCGGTTCCGTTTCAATCCAGTTTTTCAGCCGGAATTGGTAGGCCTTTTTATCGCATTGGGCCCGGGGAGCCTGAACGCTCGGTCCCTTAGTCGCATTCAACATCCGGAACTGGATACCGGTTGCATCCGTATTGATCCCCATCACTCCCCCCAATGCATCAATTTCCCGCACCATATGCCCCTTCCCCAGTCCCCCGATCGCCGGGTTGCAGGACATTTGGCCGATGGTGTCGAGATTCTGGCTCAAGACCGCTACTTTTGCGCCCACTCTCGCTGCCGCGAATGCTGCCTCCACACCGGCATGTCCGGCGCCGACGATCAGGACATCGTATTTTTTGGGGTATTTAAACATTGAGAGATCTTAAATTGTTCCACGTGGAACACTCCGCAACTTACCAATTTTCTGCCTCATCTGACACAATTCCATGTTTTCAACACCGCAACATTACGCTACCGTTCGCGCCCTTCCAACAGCCAGAGGCGTATTTCCTCTTTTCCCAGAAATTTCATGGCCACGAAGACATCCAACAGCACTGAGTCCCAATTCGTAAAAGCCGAAATCAACCAGAAGCTTTCGTCCGAAGAGAAAGTTGAATTTCTCCGGACCATGCTCCGGATTCGACGGTTCGAACAGGAGTCTTTGCGCCATTACCAGGGTGACAAAATGGGTGGCTTTCTCCATCTCTATATCGGTCAGGAATCGGTCGCTGTCGGAACCATCGCTTTGCTCGGTGAGAACGACCATGTAATTACCGCCTACCGGGATCATGGCCATGCTCTCACCGTGGGAATGGGAATGAACGAATGCATGGCGGAACTCTTCGGAAAAGCTACCGGCTGCTCCAAAGGGAAAGGAGGCTCCATGCACTACTTTGCTCCCGACAAAAACTACTGGGGCGGACATGGAATCGTCGGTGGACAAACTCCCCTGGGTGCCGGGCTGGCTTTCGGATTGAAATACAAGGGGCTCAAAGGTTGCTGCTTGTGTTATCTCGGCGATGGCGCCATCAACCAGGGCGCCTTCCATGAATCCCTGAACCTTGCAGAACTCTGGGACCTTCCCGTAATCTACATTATCGAGAACAACGGATACTCGATGGGAACCTCACAGGTCCGCTCATCCGCCCACCCGCCCGAGGGACTTGCAGCCCGGGCAATTGGATATGGAATGGAATGGGACATCATCAACGGCGAGGATCTCTACGAAATCCGCGCCAAAACAAAGATCGCAGTGGACCGGGCTCATGAAGAATCCCGCCCGACTATTCTCGAAATCGCCACCTACCGCTACGAGGGACATTCGGTCGCCGATGCCAACGCAAAGAAATACCGGACCAAGGAGGAAATTCAAAAATACAAAACCGAACACGATCCGATTCAGATTTGGAAGACGACTCTCCTCGCCGAAGGCGTCATCACCGAAGATGACTTCAAGGCCCTGAACAAGGAAGCAGGTGACGAAGCCAAGGAAGCTGCCAAGTTCGCCGATGAAAGTCCATTTCCGGAGTCGTCGTCTATCATGGATGACGTTTACTGGGAGGTGGACGAAAACACCGAATCCGGGAGGACCGGCCGCCACTTTTTCAGCGACTGAATTTTTTCATGGTGTGAACGAACCACCACGGTTCGTTCGGCAAACCAACTCAGTTGAATCGACTTATACTTTTTCAGAAATGCCACGTTCCATCACTTATCGACAGGCCCTGAACGAAGGTCTCGACGAAGAACTCGCCCACGACGACAATGTCGTGATCATTGGCGAAGAGGTCGCCGAATACAACGGAGCCTACAAGGTCACCGAAGGTCTCTGGAACAAATGGGGAGACAAGCGGGTGATCGATGCACCCATCTCTGAGGCGGGATTTATCGGTATGGGAATCGGAGCTTCCATGCTCGGCGTTCGTCCTGTCATGGAGCTGATGTTTTTCAGCTTCGCCTACGTCGCCTTTGACCAAATGATGAACAATGCGGCGACCGTCCGCTATATGTCAGGCGGTTTGATTCATGTTCCCATCGTCGTGAGGGGGCCGGCAAACGGCGGGACCAATGTCGGAGCCACACACTCCCACACCCCGGAAAACATTTTTGCCAATATGCCCGGTTTGAAAGTTGTCAGTCCGGCTACCGCTTACGATGCGAAAGGCCTGATCAAAACGGCGATCCGGGATAACGATCCGGTGTATTTCATGGAGAGCACTGTCCTGTATGGACAGGAATGGGAGGTCCCGGAAAACGATGAAATAGACGGAGGAGAATTGCTGATTCCGCTCGGTGTTGCTGATGTAAAACGGGAAGGTTCCGACCTTTCTCTGATCGCGCATGGCGGTTCCGTCATCACCGCGTTAAAAGCAGCCGACCACCTCGCATCCGAACACGGGATCGAAGCAGATGTGATTGATCTTCGATCGATCCGTCCCCTGGACGAAACCACCATTCTTGATTCCGTAAAGAAAACCAATCGGGCCGTTTACGTCGAGGAGAACAAGCCCTTTTGTGGAGTTGGTGCCCAAATTGCTTCCATGATTCAGGAAAAGGCGTTTGATTATCTCGACGCCCCTGTCGTTCGCGTAACCAGTATGGATTCCCCGGCGATCTATTCCCCTCCCCTGGAAGAAATCCAAATTCCATATCCGGAACTGGTCGTCAACAAAGCTTTGTCAATCTGTTAGGGTCCAGTCCGCCTTTTTCCAACCCGATTCAAAATCTTCCCAAATGCCCGCTTACATCACCATGCCAAAACTGAGTGACACGATGTCGGAAGGGACGTTACTCAAATGGCTCATTAAGGAAGGCGACACCGTCTCTGTCGGAGATGAAATCGCCGAAGTCGAAACCGACAAGGCAACCATGACGATGACCTCTTTTGAAGAAGGCGTCGTGCACAAGCTTTACGCAGCCGAAGGGGATAGTACCGGAATTGGTTCCACACTGGCCCTGGTCCTGGAAGACGGCGAAGACCCTCCGGAAAATGCGGATGAGCCACCGGCTGCTCCGGAAACGGCGCCTGCGGAAGCCGATTCATCATCCGCTGAGGATCAATCTTCTGAGCCTGAGGAATCTTCAACTGACGCCAAGTCGGCTCCGGCCAAATCAGAAACCGGATCTCCGGTTTCGATCTCCAATGCCGGAGCTCCTCTCCCCTCCGCGGAATCTCCGTCCGGGGAACGGATCAAAGCATCGCCGTTAGCCCGCCGTCTTGCAGAAGAGCACGGAATGAATATTGGCAGCGTCCGCGGTTCCGGTCCCGGTGGCCGAATCGTGAAAGACGACATTCTGCTGGCATCCGCCGGGGGAAACTCCGGCGGCGGAGGTGGTGGCATTGGTTTGCTTCCTAATACTCCAGCGCGCAGCGACGAAGAAATTTCTCTCAGCGGCATGCGGCGCGTTATCGCAGAGCGCCTTCTGGAAAGCAAAACCACGATCCCCCATTTTTACCTCAACGTTCAATTAAATGCGGAACCAATGATGGCACTCCGCAGCCAGGTGAACGAAGCCAGCACCGAAAACAGTGGACCGAAGTACACCGTGAACGATTTCATCATGAGAGCCTCGGTCCTGGCTGCCACAGCCGTTCCTGAGGTGAATGCCTCTTTCCAGGGGGATTCGATATTGCAATACGGTGAAGTGCATTTGTCTGTCGCGGTTGCAGTTGACGACGGTTTGGTCACCCCCGTGATTCGTTCCGCTCAGTCCAAGAGCATTCGGCAGTTGAGCGCCGAAATCAAAGACCTTGCCGGAAGAGCCCGGGACAAGAAACTGACTCCGGAAGAAATGCAGGGCGGTACCTTCACCATTTCGAATCTCGGTAGCTACGGAGTGGACAATTTCGATGCGATCATCAACCCGCCCCAGGCAATGATCCTCTCCATCGGAACCATTTCCAGGCAGCCCGTGGTCAATGACGCCGGGCAAATTGTTCCCGGTATGAAAATGTGGATCGGCATGAGCTGCGACCACCGGGTTATTGATGGAGCCGTGGGCGCACAATACCTCGCTGAAATGAAACGGTTGCTCGAAAATCCCGTTTTGCTGGTCGTCTGATTCGAACCTGCTTCAATACTCCGGTCCCGAACTTTCTGCGAATTGCGGGCACAAAAAAACGCACGGCGGACCGTGCGCTTGTTGGTTTTCGATCAGGCAGGGTTGGTTCGTCGAATAGACCCTGTTGGATCGTCTCACATCGCGTTGATCCGCGAAGTGAGGTTCGATTTGATGCGGGCCGCGGCATTCCGATGAATCACGTTTGCTCGGGCTGCCTTGTCCGCTGCTGAAGCCAGCTGGTTGTAGTTTTTCTTTGCTGCGTCGGAGTCCCCTGCCTCAATCGCAGCGAGAGTCGCTTTGCGATAGGTCTTCACACGGGAGCTGATCACCTTGTTCCGCTGAGTACGGGTGCGGATTTGGCGAACGCGTTTAAGAGCTGCAATGGAATTGGCCATAGTGAAATGCTGTTTTTGCCCCCGGAATGAGGGGCGCGGAACTTACCTGAACAGGGGGCGGAGTCAAGCCGCGAAAATCTTCTTATTCCGCATTACTCAATCCTGCCATCAACGGCTGGAACGGCCGCTTTCTTCGTTTTTCAGGAAGAGGCGGTAGAGGCCCGACCTGATTTTTCTGAATCGGTCCGCCGTTATCTCCGGTGGTTGACTCAGCTTGCCCGGTCTGCGGGAGATAGGTCATCATGGCCATGGGAAGAGAGGCAGGTGCAGCTGGCGGTTCGATGTGGGTTGGCGCTTTCGGACGCCACAACGGCTGGTTCACCACGTACACATCAGTCCCCCAACCAATCGTTTCATAC